>NZ_JACAPA010000078.1:0-667 GCF_013385945.1 Pantoea sp. B9002 | reverse complement strand
CAGTCCGGCGCCGCGGAACTCTGGACGCGCGTCATTGGTGGCCACATCCGGGTTAATCCAGCCGGTCTGCGGCTCAACGTTATCCCATGCGCCTTCCAGTGCGTCGCCCGGCATGCCGACGTTGCCGTCGCCCGGCAGCTCCGGTGCCGTCAGATCTACTTCCAGATTGACTGGCGGCGTAACGGCGGTGTTACCCGCAGCGTCTTTAATGCCGACAGAAATCGCGTGCTCACCTTCGCCCAGCGCCGGGTTCACCACCGCTTCCCAGCGGCCGTCTGTGCCCACTACGCCCGTGCCCAGCAGCACGCCGTTTTCGTCGCGCAGCTCGATGGTTGCACCCGCTTCGGCTGGATCAGCCGTGCCTTTGAATATCGGGTTCGGTTCGCTGGTGATGCCGCCAGTAATCGGCTGACCCTCTGAGTCTTCAATACCAGTTAGTACAGGTACATTGGGTGCCGTTACGTCGACGATGATGGTCCACGCCGGATCGCTCGGGGCCGTGGTGTTGCCCACCGGATCGCGATAGGTCACGCGCAGGTTGTACTCGCCTTCGTTCAGCGGGTTCGGCGTGAATGACCAGCGGCCGCTCTCTACGATGGTGGTGCCGAGGAAGCCCAGTACGTCGTCATAGATGGTGATAATGGTGCCTTCCGGCGCCGTGCCTTCC
>NZ_JACAPA010000077.1:0-1511 GCF_013385945.1 Pantoea sp. B9002 | reverse complement strand
TGAACTGAACCCAAAATGTTGGACTTTAAAACGACATAATGGGGATAAATCATGAAGCCAAAGTACTCCACTCAGTTCAAGTTAAAAGTCGTACGTTACTTTCTCGACGGTCATGCCGGTCAGGGGGGAACAGCACAACACTTCGGGGTTTCGAGGACGCATGCTATCCGCTGGATACAGCTTTACCTTCACCATGGTGAGGAAGCACTGCGTCCCCGTTCCCGCTCTCTACTGTATTCACCTGAGTTCAAACGAGAGGTCGTCACCTATGCCATTAACCATCCTGAAACATCGGCAAGGCTCGCGGCACGATTTGGTATTGCTTCTCACACCACTGTTGATAACTGGCTCAAACGGTTCAGACTTGAGGGGTACAAGCCCTTTTGTCCAACACAACCGGAGCGGAGCGTATCTATGCCAGTTAATCCAGACAAGCCTCGTAAAGCAGATGACAAAACGCCTGAAGAGCTGCTGAAGGAACTCGAATATCTGCGGGCCGAAAATGACTATCTGAAGACGCTGCAGGGGATACTCCTTGAAAAAAAGCGGCTGGAGCCGCTGAAAAAGCCGCGGCGGTAAACCTGTTGCGTACGCAGCATCGCCTGCCGGTGCTGCTGAAAGCGGCTCAACTGGCCCGGAGCACCTTCTTTTACCATCTGGCTCGCCTTCAGATACCTGATAAATATGCTGAGGTTAAGGCGCTGATGCTCCGGTTATTCAGTGAACACCGAAGCCTGTATGGGTATCGGCGGCTTAACGAGCTTCTCAGACAATGTGGCTACAGCCACAGTGGGAAAACCATCCTTAAGCTGATGAAAACACTTTCGCTGGAGTGCCCGGTAAGGCGGAAGAAATATTGTTCCTACCGGGGAGGCGCCAGTCCGACAGTGGCTAACCTGCTGCAGAGAAACTTCGTTGCTTCAGCGCCCGAAGAAAAATGGGTGACAGACGTGACGGAATTCCGCGTTGGACAGGATAAGTATTACCTGTCAGTCATAATGGACCTGTACAACGATGAGATCGTGGCGTGGGAAGGCTCACAGAAGGCATCGGCATCATTGATAAATGGCATGCTGAAAAAAGCGTTCAGTCATCTGAATAGCCTGAGCCGCGTCCTGTTGCACAGTGATCAGGGGTGGCATTACCAACGGCCATATTACCGGCGGCAGCTCGCAGAGAAAGGAATACAGCAAAGTATGTCCAGAAAAGGCAACTGTCTGGACAATGCGATGATAGAGAACTTCTTTGGGCATCTTAAAACAGAGATGTTTTATCTGAAGACGTTCCGAAGTGTGAGCGAACTGAGTAATGCGATCAGTGAGTACATAAACTTCTGGAACTACAAGCGGATAAAGATGGGACTTGGTGGGCTGAGCCCGGTGGAGTACCGGACTCATAATCAAATTAAGCTGACTTAAAGAGTCCAGGTTAAGGGGTTCAGTTCATCTCCGCCGGTCCGTCAGGCAGACGAGAGAAGTGAAGGCACCGCGTAAGCGGCGCGAGGACCGCCG
>NZ_JACAPA010000076.1:0-4284 GCF_013385945.1 Pantoea sp. B9002 | reverse complement strand
GTTTTTGTTGACCGCTACAGTCATCATTATCCGAGACCTATCGAACAGAACATATGGTCAACCTCAAGCCAGCATCACAGGCTGACATTGTGAGCGCCCACAAGAGTTTGCACAGGTTTACTACTGGAATCGATTGGCGTACCCATAGCCGCGCTCAGGTGACGGCTGTACGTGACTCTATGATTGCTGAGGGCCTTGCACCATCGACAGTTAATAAGCTCTTGGCGAAGCTCTCAGCGTGTATAAATTGGGCTAAGTTGAATGGTCACATTAATCATGACTACACCAAAGGGCTGAAACTGAAAGGCATTGAGAGCAGTCGTAAAGCATTCACTGATGATGAGCTTAAGGCTATCGCTAAGACCGTCTCTGACGAACCTGAGGACACTAAGCGCCTGTTCGGTCAGGTTGCTATGGTCACTGGAGCGAGAGCGGGCGAGGTGGCTCAGCTTCTCAAAGAGGACATTAAGAAGGTAGATGATGTATGGGTCATTGATATTAATGATGGCGGACCAAGGACCCTAAAGACCAAGCACAGTAAGCGCTGTGTGCCTCTCACTGACGGGGCCTTAGGTTTCTCATTGGCTGGCTTCTTGAGCCACGTAGAGAGCCTGCCAGATGACTCAGCGCCTGTCTTTAACATGAGCCGTGATGTTGCCTCCAAGTGGTTCAATGAGAAGGTATTGCCTAAGGCTATGAGCAAGACGCCAGACCATGTGTTGCACTCACTGCGCCATACAGTTGCCAGTAGGCTCAAGGTTAGCGGGTGCTCTGAGACAGACGCTGAGTCCATCCTTGGTCATGCAAGTCAATCTCTGAGCTTCTCACTATATGGCAAGGGTCAGGCTATCAACCGCATAGCTGAATCACTCAAAGCAGCCTTGCTGTAAGTTAATGATTTATAATCCAAGTTTCTAAAATCATCACCATAGGAGAGCTATTGAGTTCTCCTTCGGTCTATCCCAAAGACCATCATCCACCAAACAGCCAATCGTAAAGCCTATCCGTGAGCGGTCTCAGTGACTCCTTACTGTTTGGGCTGGGTCTCGCTATGGGACACGTATGGGCTTCACAATTGAAGGAGTACCTATGAATACCGAACAACAGACGCCAGCTCACAGCCCCCAAAAGTCATACTCAGAGATGAGCTTTGAGGAGCGCATGGATTACCTGAAGGGCCAACAGTCTGACCTCAGTAAGGGTAGCTGGAAGCGCCGTAAGACCAAGCAGGGAGGTAAACGCTAATGAATAACAATCAAGTAGCGGTAATCACTAAGAACGTTACAGCTAACGATGGGCGTCTTGATGTGGGCCTGCTGGCTGTCCTGCTGGGTAAACGCAAGGATAACGTTATCAGGAAGATTGAGAACACTTTCCCTAAAGATGCACTTCTCAAAATGAGGGATGATAAACATTCTCAACAACCCAATGGCGGCTTTAAGCGGGATAAGACACTATTACTCGACAAGTATCAAGCTGTAGCAGTCGCAGCAATGTATGACCCAATGATTTCTATTGGTCTCTTACAGGCCCTTGAATCAGCCTTATCGGGTCTCAATGCTGTTACTAATGCTGCGACCTTAGGAGAAGCTAAAGCAGCCGCTGAGGTGGCTATGAACAACATTAAGAGCTATCAAGGCTGTGGTCATTTATCTTCAGATGAGAGACATACGGCATTAAAGAATCTTCGCTAAGACTAAGGCTGGAAAGTGGCTTAAGGATAAAGACGAAATCCATCTTATTCGTATGGGTGAGTTAGGCGTCTCAGTGCTGGCTGCTCATAATCCTAAAATCATCACTATAGGGAGAGGATCTCATAAACCCTCTGCCTCATTAAGTTCTCTCTAATTTCCTGATGGTCTCCTTAATGGAGGCTGTCAGGTTATCTTTTGCATTTCGGAACTAACACTATTCTAAGGAGGCCGCTCATGGCTAAGAAATCCGTGGGTCGTCCTGCCCGTAAAGTGGACAATAAACAGGTGCGATTATCGCTGCTATCTAAGTCCCTACCAATTGAAACTGTACAGGAGGCATTAAGCCTTTCTGACCCACGAGGATTCTTTGAGGTAAATCGCTCTATTGGTATTGGTCAACATATTACCCTTAAGGTCCTGATGAGCCTTGAAGCTATATCAACTCAGACAGTGAGTGACCTATTTAATAATAAAGCTGACCCTCGCTATTATCGTGAGGCTGCTCGTATTGCAGGGAGAGCATCAGGCCTCTTAGCCGCGAAGCTATAAGGAGGACTTCATGGAATATGAGTTAATAGAGCGAGGAGACGTCTTCCGATTAATAATCACGAAAAGAGATAAGTATGACTGTGGGACACCATTAGGTCGCGCCTATATGGCCCTAACAGTTATGCCTAAAAGAGACTTAGAACTTCTGACAAGTGACCTAATGTTTCACATTGCTGAAAGTCAGGATGCTATTCAGTGGATATTAAGCAAGGCAAACATTGAGACCCATAAAGACTTTAGACAGTGGCATGGGCGCATAAAGAATAAATTAACCAACAGAGGAGAAACCTAATGAACTTCAAGATTGAATTATCAGATGTAGACCATGACAAACAGTTCTTAAAACTTAATGGTATGAAATTGACCATGAGTTACTTTGTGGGAATCGTACTGCCGTCCCTACTTAATGGCGTTCACAGCGCTGATGCTGTAATGGTAGAGCTTGCTGAGAACCTGCAATCACAAGGCTTCAACCTGCCGCAAACTATTGGACATGAAGCAGCACAACACTATCAGCGCCTTAAGGATGCTGAAACTCAACGTAAAGCCGAACAACAAAAGCTCATCGATGAGGCTGCTGCTCGTTGTCATGTGGATAGCCCTGCGGAAATAGCTGCGTATCACGCTGAGAAACAGAAGCGTATCGCTGAGACCGTTGCTCGTATTCGTGGTGGCCGTGTAGGCGGTGGTCACTTCTAAGTTTCACCAATTATCAATTAATCAATAGACGCTTGAATAATTACTTTGGGTATATCCCAAGGCCTTCTTGCGTCTTTAATATAAGGAGTAACAAATAATGGCTAACAATACACACACTAACGGTATCTTAGAGAACGCTGGCAAAGGTATCAATAATGCTGATGAGCTGGGCTTAGCGTTAAAGGGCTCAGTCGTGAATATCTCTAATGGCTTTACTTCAAGTGAATCCGTAAGCGCCGAGAGTCTTTATACTCAGGCTCTGGCTGCTGAGCGCAACCGTAATAACCCTGTGAAGTCCTATAATTATACCACTGAGGTTTCAGAGACCACTACCGGTATTCAATTTAATCCTGCTGATGCTGAGGCATATAATGGTGTTAATGAGCTGTCAATGTCACCAAGTTATTATGTAGAGGCTCTGACGGAATCACTTTCTGATACTTTTAATGCTCCTGAGTTTATTGAGGGTCTTAAGGATACTGGTTTAAACGTTGAGGTTCGTGCTCCGCGTACACAGCCAGTTCCTCAGATTATCCATGAGCTTAAAGACCGTACATTCTTCTTTGACCGTGAAAAGCGCTTTGTGTCTGCTGGTACTGCCCCCGCTGGCTCGGTTGGCTCAGGGACCCTTAACGCTGGCGGTGAGATTCACATTGAGCCCTTCAAGGCGATTGGCTTCAGCTTCGCTACAAAGGTCTATGACCATCACATCATGACCAATGGTTTCACTAAGCACACCTTAGAGATTGCTGTAGAGAATGCTATTCATGAGGTCTGTCAGTCTATCGCTGCTGCCATTGCGAACACGCTGGCTACTGCTGATGGCTGCAAGAGCGTCAAGCTGGCTCCGCTGGACACAGCCGGTAAGAGCGCCGCTCAGGTCTCAGAGATGCTCATGGACGCCTTAGCCTATAACGTCAATCAGACGGGCTTTGCTGACCTGTTGAGTGAGGTGTCAATCATTATGCCATCCGGCGTTGAGGCGATGCTCGAGCGTGAGGCAACCAAGAATGGCTTTGTCGATGTAGAGGACATGCTGGGCGGTGCTGTAGTCATGGGATATGACCATTCGCAGGTTCAGGAACAGGCTATCTACATGGTCTCTAAGCGCCTCTGTGCTGTGAGCTTTGCGACAGCTAAAGATGGTAGTGGTGACATCTTTAAGATTCAGGTGAGCCGTGATGCGGGCCGTCAGGCGTGGACCATTGAGGGCTTTGGTGTTCTTGATGTAATCGCTAAGGCGGGCACTGAGATTGATGTTGATGGTGAGACCGTTAAGACGGACATCGCTCACATTGTCAAAATCACCTTTGATGGCACTGTGTAGTGGCATACTGAATTT
>NZ_JACAPA010000075.1:0-5289 GCF_013385945.1 Pantoea sp. B9002 | reverse complement strand
GAGATTTTCAGCTTGTTTTACGGATTAAAGATTTAGCGGAAGCGAATGATATTCGTTTTTGCACAAAGAATTTGCCTGGCGGCTTTAGCGCGGTGGTCCCACCTGACCCCATGCCGAACTCAGAAGTGAAACGCCGTAGCGCCGATGGTAGTGTGGGGTCTCCCCATGCGAGAGTAGGGAACTGCCAGGCATCAATCAGTGAAGAAGCCCCGAACGAAAGTTCGGGGCTTTTTTACGTCTGTACATTAGTAATTTCCCACCAGAAATAAGAAAACACCAAACTCGCAACCTGCCGATCAGGTAAACTACGGCCAGATTAATCAGTAAAGGCCGTGAAATGTCCAGCCCCAATACATCCCTACAAGCTTTCAATACCCTTGGTCTTACGATCAATGCACAAACGCTGACCATCGCTGAAACGCCTGACGCTATTACTTTGGCCTGGAAAGACAGTCAGCAATCAAATCTGCCTTTTATTGTATTAGGCGAAGGAAGCAACGTACTCTTCCTTGAAGATTTTAGCGGCTCGGTAGTGGTTAATGCGATTAAAGGCATAGCTATCGAAGAGCATGACGAAGCTTGGCATTTGCATGTTGGTGCCGGCGAAAATTGGCATGCTTTAGTTGAACAGACGCTAAAAAAGGGCATTACAGGACTGGAAAACCTGGCGCTAATTCCTGGTATGGCCGGCTCAGCACCGATTCAAAATATCGGTGCATATGGTGTCGAATTTAAAGATATCTGTCACTACGTTGAAGCTATACATCTTCCAACGCAAAATATTATTCGTTTGTACCGGGAAGAGTGCCAGTTTGGCTATCGCGATAGTGTTTTCAAACATGCAATGAAGAATGACTACGTCATAATTGCAGTGGGATTACGTCTGGCTAAACAGTGGAAGCCTGTTCTAACTTATGGCGATCTGACTAAATTAAACCCAGCGACAGTGTGTGCCTGGGATGTATTCAATGCTATTTGCCATATGCGCCAAAGCAAACTGCCCGACCCCAAAATTACAGGCAATGTGGGTAGTTTCTTCAAAAATCCGCTGATCACAGCTGAGCATGCAGATGCGCTAATTAAGCAGTGGCCATCCATTCCACATTATCCACAGGCCAATGGAGAAGTGAAATTAGCAGCAGGCTGGTTGATCGACCAATGTGGTCTTAAAGGCTTTCGTGTGGGTGGTGCCGCAGTTCACCGTCAACAGGCTCTGGTACTGATAAATGAAGATCATGCCACTCCACAGGATATTGTCGATTTAGCACATCAGGTTAGAAATAGAGTCGGACAAAAGTTTGATGTTTGGCTGGAGCCAGAAGTGCGCTTTATCGGTGCTCGAGGCGAGCGTAACGCCGTTGAGGTAATTTCATGAAAGATAATAGCGTGCCGTTAAAGTTAGTGGCACTAGTGGCTGATGGTGAATTTCACTCTGGTGAGCAGCTGGGCGAAGCGCTTGGCATGAGCCGTGCTGCCATCAATAAACATATACAGACTCTGAAAAGCTGGGGTCTGGATGTATATACGGTGACGGGTAAAGGCTATAGCTTACCGGGGCCAATTCAGTTACTGGATGAAGAAGTCATTCTGTCTCACCTGCATCAACCTAATCTGGCGGTGATTCCTGTTATCGATTCAACCAACCAGTATTTGCTAGATCGGATGGATCAATTGCCGTCTGGCTACGCATGCATTGCCGAATATCAGCAAGCAGGGCGCGGACGTCGCGGGCGTAAGTGGTTTTCACCGTTTGGCACTAACCTGTATATGTCCATGTATTGGCGTTTGGAGCAGGGGCCAGCCGCGGCGATGGGCCTGAGTCTGGTGATTGGTATCATCATGGCAGAAGTGATTCAGTCATTAGGTGCGCCTGATGTCCGGGTTAAATGGCCGAATGATCTCTATCTTAACGATCGTAAACTTGCTGGTATTTTAGTTGAGTTAACCGGAAAAACCGGCGATGCCGCTCAGATCGTTATAGGTGCTGGCGTCAATTTGCTGATGCGTTCAGAAGGCACGGCAGAAATTAATCAGGGTTGGATTAATCTTCAGGAAGCTGGAGTTGATATCGATCGCAACGAGTTAGCTGCGAAGTTGATTAATAGCCTGCGAGAAGCGTTACCCATTTTTGAACGTGATGGTTTGGCGCCATTTGTCTCCCGCTGGGAAGCACTTGATAACTTCATTAATCGCCCAGTGAAGCTTCTTATTGGGGATCGTGAGGTATACGGCATTGCGCGAGGTATTGATAAGCAGGGCGGTTTATTACTGGAGCAGGATGGAGTCATTAAATCCTGGGTCGGGGGCGAGATTTCATTGCGTCCAGACAGTTAATGCATATGAGTAAATAAATTAAAATGCCCACAATCTTTTATGGGCATTTTATTTAAAAAGACTATTTTCTCAAACGTACACTCTGCACCGCATGATCAGCCGACTTAGTCATAATAAGGCTGGCTCGTTCACGTGTAGGCAGTATATTTTCCTTTAAATTAAGCCAGTTAATCTCTTTCCATAGCCCACGCGCAATATTGAGTGCATCCTCTTCTGGTAATTGCGAATAGTGATGGAAATAAGAGTCCGGATCGCTAAATGCGCCCTCACGGAATTTCAGGAATCGATTTACATACCAGCTCTCGAGTAATGACTCTGGTGCATCGACGTAAATTGAAAAATCCACGAAATCAGACACAAATACATGATGAGGATCGTGAGGATAGTCCATACCGCTTTGCAGCACATTCAATCCTTCAAGAATAAGAATATCAGGCTGTTGTACGACCTTATCGCCATCCGGAATGACATCGTAAATCAGATGAGAATAAACCGGCGCTGTCACCTGGTTAGCACCCGATTTTAAATCAGAGACGAAGTTAACCAGGCGATGCATATCGTAAGATTGCGGGAACCCTTTTTTCTTCATCAAACCGCGTTCTTTGAGCACGGCATTAGGATGCAAAAAACCATCAGTAGTGATCAGTTCAACTTTGCGGTGTTCTGGCCAGCGGCTAAGCAGCGCCTGAAGCACACGAGCGGTTGTGCTTTTTCCTACCGCAACGCTGCCGGCAATACTGATGATATAAGGGATTTTCTGCCCATTAGTGCCAAGGAATTGCTCAAGCACTGCCTGACGACGCAGATTAGAACTGATATAGAAATTAAGCAAACGCGATAGCGGCAGATAAATTTCTGCCACTTCTTCTAATGAAAGGTCTTCATTGATACCACGCAGACGCTCAATTTCACCTTCAGCCAACGTCATTGGTACTGAATCGCGCAGCGCTGCCCATTGTTGGCGATTAAACTGCAAATAGGGCGTAGTAAGAGGTGTCGTTTTTTTACTCATAAGCATGCATCTGAGTGCAAATTCTGATTCATCAACACCTTGCTGCATTAGGCATACAACGATGTATCAAACTCAATTGCACGTCACAGGGGTAATTAACGAGAACAATGGGCAGGAGGGTAACACCAGTGTGACTTTAAAAAGAAGTAAAATGATAAACAGGAGCACGCTTTCGCAAGCGTGCCCGCATTTTTCTTGTCGGTCAGTAGCTTGTCGCTACATTTTCTGCTGGGCTGGTACGCAGACGTTTATAGTAAATCGCGCCGGGATGAGGATGCCCATCCGCGCATAATGCATAGTCGGGCAATTCCCCTAAATAGTTGTAGCCGTGTGACCGGTAAAAATTTTCTGCTTCAGAACCCGCAATGACATCCAAATAAAGTAGCCCACGCTGATAGCTTTCTGCCTTGTGCTCAAGCGTCTGCATTAATCTGCGTCCAATCCCTTCTCGCTGAGCGCTGGAATGTACAAGCAGCTGTAAAACTTCCGCGCGATTTTGTCCATCTGGACGCTGACAAATATTGAGCTGCACGCTTCCCACCACAACCGAGTCGATGACGGCAATCCATAACAGCAACTCATGGCGTGCCAGTTGGTTGCGCAAGCTATGAAAATAGCGCTCGGCATCCTGATACTGTTGCAATCCTTGCGAACATTGAAATGCCGAAGTCATATTGTTTTTTACCGCGTCAATCATCAGGGTAGCCAAAGCCTGGCGATAAAGGGGTAATGTTTCGGCAGTGAGCTGAACAATATTCATGCGACATCCTCCATTTAATGATCCGATTAAATAGATAAGCAAAATGCGGGCCAGCAGAAAAAACGACTGTAGCGGATGGTTTCACGAAAAATTTTCTACAATTTGCACGGCAGAAAGGCAGTGTGCTTCAAAAATGTGCATTGGAAATGATGGCGGTCCATAGCAAATCAATCGACATGCTGATGTAAAAATGCACGGATTTAGGATGATTTTACTGCAAGTGATGACTAATTTGAGATGATTTGCACAAATAGTAAGCGATAGAACAATTTTGACGATTTTTTTGTTGCATCCTTCTTCGGGTCTTCCTAGAATGCGCTCCACTTGATGCCGGCTTAGCTCAGTTGGTAGAGCAACTGACTTGTAATCAGTAGGTCACCAGTTCGATTCCGGTAGCCGGCACCATCAAGTAGGTGGGATTCCCGAGCGGCCAAAGGGAGCAGACTGTAAATCTGCCGTCACAGACTTCGAAGGTTCGAATCCTTCTCCCACCACCATCTCAACCTCCTGGTTGGGCATCAGATAAAGTCTTTATCTGATGGGTGAGTTCTTCATCTCTCACCTTCGAATTTCAGATTGCGCATTAGCGCAATCAAAGTTGGTCAGAAACTCTGACCGGCTCGAATAATAGAAGGTCTTCTTTTATTATTCATAAGCTACAGAAAGAACAGGTAGCCGAGTTCCAGGATGCGGGCATCGTATAATGGCTATTACCTCAGCCTTCCAAGCTGATGATGCGGGTTCGATTCCCGCTGCCCGCTCCAGATGTGCTGATATGGCTCAGTTGGTAGAGCGCACCCTTGGTAAGGGTGAGGTCCCCAGTTCGACTCTGGGTATCAGCACCACTTCCTTTATCTCTCTCCTGATTCTCTCTCTGTAAACCAAACAGTCAGGCATTGCCTGGTTGATATGACGATATCTTCGATATATCCGTGTCTTAGAGGGACTAGCGATGGCTAAAGAGCAATTTCAACGTAACAAACTGCACGTAAACGTGGGCACCATCGGTCACGTCGACCACGGTAAAACTACCCTGACTGCTGCAATCACTACCGTTCTGGCTAAAACCTACGGTGGTAAAGCAAGTAAGTTCGATGAGATCGATAAAGCGCCAGAAGAGAAGGCGCGTGGTATCACCATCAACACTTCTCACGTTGAATACGAAACCCCGACTCGCCACTAT
>NZ_JACAPA010000074.1:1072-1212 GCF_013385945.1 Pantoea sp. B9002 | reverse complement strand
CTGAGGGATCCCCAGAAATATTGTTAATACACATACACGATATTCCTGTAATTCCCGGCCAGCCCGGCTCGCGCCTCTTCAATATCCAGTTCTCTCACTCTGGCCGGATCCTGCCTTATCGCGTTCTTCGCCAGCGTCAG
>NZ_JACAPA010000074.1:731-963 GCF_013385945.1 Pantoea sp. B9002 | reverse complement strand
TCCACGCTTCGGCTGTAGCTGCTTCTCAGCCCCATGCCGTAACGCTCGCTTTTTTCATCCCGGAAGTTCTGCTCTATCTGCATTCTCCGGCTGTAAAGCTTCATTACCGTCCGTGGCTTCAGCTCCGCATCGCTGGTAAACAGCACCCACGGCTCACGGGCAAGGCGACTCTGGTTTGCCTCTTCGCGCGTGTAAAAAAAACGACCCCGGCTTTTCTTTCCGTGACGATTTC
>NZ_JACAPA010000074.1:352-686 GCF_013385945.1 Pantoea sp. B9002 | reverse complement strand
GCACAGCGCGGCGTTGTGCCGGCTTTTAGCTGACCCGGCGTTACCCACTCTTCCGTTCCGGCCAGCTTCAGAACGCCGTTGCCCCTGAGCCGGCCGATGAAGTGCCATCCGTGCGACTGAACGCGGTTAAACCACTCGCGGCGGAACCCGGCATCGGTGACGATGGTCACCTTCCTGTCTCCCATGCACCCGGCCAGGTCGTCCAGAAAGCGGTTCTGAAGGTCAGGATTGCCCAGCTTATCGCCTTCTGCGATGAGGCTCAGCAGCGGGATGGCGCGTCCGTCCGCCAGCAGGCTGGCACGCAGAAGGCTGAAGGACTGAGTGGGCCAGGCGC
>NZ_JACAPA010000074.1:0-261 GCF_013385945.1 Pantoea sp. B9002 | reverse complement strand
CGTTTGATTTTGTGCTTAACGCGGGCATCGCCCGCAAGAGAGCGACCGATGCTGGTCAGATTGAGGGAAGCACCGCGTGTCAGGGAAATCGTCATATCAGTGAGGGCGTTACGACGATACTGATGGGTGCTGGCTAAAGATTCTCGTAAAAATTTATGGCAAAATGCGGAAGCAGGCATAGTGGCGATCTTATTTTTTGTTGGCGCAATAATTAGATCATTTTTCCACTGTGCCTGCTTCGTTTTTGTGGGGATTCATCAG
>NZ_JACAPA010000073.1:156-3310 GCF_013385945.1 Pantoea sp. B9002 | reverse complement strand
TCAATTTTCAGCTTGTTCCGGATGGTTAAAGAGCAATATCTCAAAACTGACTTAACCGTCATGTTTGAGATATTGCTCTTTAACAATCCGGAACAAGCTGAAAATTGAAACGACGTGTTGGTTCATTTCTCCGTAATAAGAAATGAATAACAACATGTTCGAGTCTCTCAATGCCTGCAGTCTGCAGCGTTGTAAAACGCCTGTGGGTTGTGAGGTTAAGCGACTAAGCGTACACGGTGGATGCCCTGGCAGTCAGAGGCGATGAAGGACGTGCTAATCTGCGTAAAGCGTCGGTAAGGTGATATGAACCGCTACAGCCGACGATGTCCGAATGGGGAAACCCGGTGCACTCAGTGCATCATCGCAACATGAATACATAGTGTTGCGAGGCGAACCTGGGGAACTGAAACATCTAAGTACCCAGAGGAAAAGAAATCAACCGAGATTCCCCCAGTAGCGGCGAGCGAACGGGGAACAGCCCAGAACCTGAATCAGTTTGTGCGTTAGTGGAAGCGTCTGGAAAGTCGCGCGATACCGGGTGATAGCCCCGTACACGAAAGTGCACAGACTGTGAGTTCGAAGAGTAGGGCGGGACACGTGGTATCCTGTCTGAATATGGGGGGACCATCCTCCAAGGCTAAATACTCCTGACTGACCGATAGTGAACCAGTACCGTGAGGGAAAGGCGAAAAGAACCCCGGCGAGGGGAGTGAAACAGAACCTGAAACCGTGTACGTACAAGCAGTGGGAGCCTTGATTTATCAGGGTGACTGCGTACCTTTTGTATAATGGGTCAGCGACTTATATTCTGTAGCAAGGTTAACCGTATAGGGGAGCCGCAGGGAAACCGAGTCTTAACTGGGCGTTAAGTTGCAGGGTATAGACCCGAAACCCGGTGATCTAGCCATGGGCAGGTTGAAGGTTGGGTAACACTAACTGGAGGACCGAACCGACTAATGTTGAAAAATTAGCGGATGACTTGTGGCTGGGGGTGAAAGGCCAATCAAACCGGGAGATAGCTGGTTCTCCCCGAAAGCTATTTAGGTAGCGCCTCGTGAACTCATCTTCGGGGGTAGAGCACTGTTTCGGCTAGGGGGCCATCCCGGCTTACCAACCCGATGCAAACTGCGAATACCGAAGAATGTTATCACGGGAGACACACGGCGGGTGCTAACGTCCGTCGTGAAGAGGGAAACAACCCAGACCGCCAGCTAAGGTCCCAAAGTCATGGTTAAGTGGGAAACGATGTGGGAAGGCACAGACAGCCAGGATGTTGGCTTAGAAGCAGCCATCATTTAAAGAAAGCGTAATAGCTCACTGGTCGAGTCGGCCTGCGCGGAAGATGTAACGGGGCTAAACCATGCACCGAAGCTGCGGCAGCGACGCTTAGGCGTTGTTGGGTAGGGGAGCGTTCTGTAAGCCGTTGAAGGTGGCCTGTGAGGGCTGCTGGAGGTATCAGAAGTGCGAATGCTGACATAAGTAACGATAAAGCGGGTGAAAAGCCCGCTCGCCGGAAGACCAAGGGTTCCTGTTCAACGTTAATCGGAGCAGGGTGAGTCGACCCCTAAGGCGAGGCTGAAAAGCGTAGTCGATGGGAAGCAGGTTAATATTCCTGCACTTGGTGTTACTGCGAAGGGGGGACGGAGAAGGCTAGGTTATCCGGGCGACGGTTGTCCCGGTTTAAGCGTGTAGGCTGATATCTTTGGTAAATCCGGGATATCTTAAGGCTGAGGCGTGACGACGAGCCACCACGGTGGTGAAGTAACTGATGCCCTGCTTCCAGGAAAAGCCTCTAAGCTCCAGGTAACACGAAATCGTACCCCAAACCGACACAGGTGGTCAGGTAGAGAATACCAAGGCGCTTGAGAGAACTCGGGTGAAGGAACTAGGCAAAATGGTGCCGTAACTTCGGGAGAAGGCACGCTGGCGCGTAGGTGAAGGGACTTGCTCCCCGAGCCGAAGCCAGTCGAAGATACCAGCTGGCTGCAACTGTTTATTAAAAACACAGCACTGTGCAAACACGAAAGTGGACGTATACGGTGTGACGCCTGCCCGGTGCCGGAAGGTTAATTGATGGGGTTATCCGCAAGGAGAAGCTCTTGATCGAAGCCCCGGTAAACGGCGGCCGTAACTATAACGGTCCTAAGGTAGCGAAATTCCTTGTCGGGTAAGTTCCGACCTGCACGAATGGCGTAATGATGGCCAGGCTGTCTCCACCCGAGACTCAGTGAAATTGAAATCGCTGTGAAGATGCAGTGTACCCGCGGCAAGACGGAAAGACCCCGTGAACCTTTACTATAGCTTGACACTGAACATTGAGCCTTGATGTGTAGGATAGGTGGGAGGCTTTGAAGCGTGGACGCCAGTCTGCGTGGAGCCAACCTTGAAATACCACCCTTTAATGTTTGATGTTCTAACGTAGGCCCGTAATCCGGGCTGCGGACAGTGTCTGGTGGGTAGTTTGACTGGGGCGGTCTCCTCCCAAAGAGTAACGGAGGAGCACGAAGGTTGGCTAATCCTGGTCGGACATCAGGAGGTTAGTGCAATGGCATAAGCCAGCTTGACTGCGAGAGTGACGGCTCGAGCAGGTGCGAAAGCAGGTCATAGTGATCCGGTGGTTCTGAATGGAAGGGCCATCGCTCAACGGATAAAAGGTACTCCGGGGATAACAGGCTGATACCGCCCAAGAGTTCATATCGACGGCGGTGTTTGGCACCTCGATGTCGGCTCATCACATCCTGGGGCTGAAGTAGGTCCCAAGGGTACGGCTGTTCGCCGTTTAAAGTGGTACGCGAGCTGGGTTTAGAACGTCGTGAGACAGTTCGGTCCCTATCTGCCGTGGGCGCTGGAGAATTGAGGGGGGTTGCTCCTAGTACGAGAGGACCGGAGTGAACGCACCACTGGTGTTCGGGTTGTCATGCCAATGGCACTGCCCGGTAGCTAAGTGCGGAAAAGATAAGTGCTGAAAGCATCTAAGCACGAAACTTGCCCCGAGATGAGTTCTCCCTGACTCCTTGAGAGTCCTGAAGGGACGTTGAAGACTACGACGTTGATAGGCCGGATGTGTAAGCGCAGCGATGCGTTGAGCTAACCGGTACTAATGACCCGTGAGGCTTAACCTTACAACGCCAGAGGCGTTTTGGTCTGAGAGACC
>NZ_JACAPA010000073.1:0-132 GCF_013385945.1 Pantoea sp. B9002 | reverse complement strand
TTAGCGGAAGCGAAGATTTTACGCTGAGGCGAGGCGCCGACCGAGACGGAGCGAGGGAGCATACTGAGGTATGTGACTGAGTTACGCGAGGGAGAGCAACGCGGCATCAGTGAAAAATATTCGTTTCGTGCA
>NZ_JACAPA010000072.1:0-680 GCF_013385945.1 Pantoea sp. B9002 | reverse complement strand
GAAACCCCGACTCGCCACTATGCGCACGTTGACTGCCCAGGCCACGCCGACTATGTGAAAAACATGATCACCGGTGCTGCGCAGATGGACGGCGCGATCCTGGTTGTTGCTGCGACTGATGGCCCAATGCCACAGACCCGTGAGCACATCCTGCTGGGTCGTCAGGTTGGCGTTCCTTACATCATCGTGTTCCTGAACAAGTGCGACATGGTTGATGATGAAGAGCTGCTGGAACTGGTTGAGATGGAAGTACGTGACCTGCTGTCAGCTTATGACTTCCCAGGCGACGACACTCCAATCGTACGTGGTTCTGCTCTGAAAGCGCTGGAAGGCGAAGCTGAGTGGGAAGCTAAGATCATTGAGCTGGCTGAGCATCTGGATACTTACATCCCAGAGCCAGTACGTGCAATCGACCTGCCGTTCCTGCTGCCAATCGAAGACGTATTCTCAATCTCAGGCCGTGGTACCGTTGTTACCGGTCGTGTTGAGCGCGGTATCGTTAAAGTGGGCGACGAAGTTGAAATCGTTGGTATCAAGGATACTGTTAAGTCTACCTGTACCGGCGTTGAAATGTTCCGCAAACTGCTGGACCAGGGTCAGGCTGGCGAGAACTGCGGCGTTCTGCTGCGTGGTATCAAGCGTGAAGACATCCAGCGTGGCCAGGTTCTGGCTAAGCCGGC
>NZ_JACAPA010000071.1:1028-6408 GCF_013385945.1 Pantoea sp. B9002 | reverse complement strand
AGGCAGCTCAACGAGAGGCCAGGAAAAACGCTAGACTATGAATCACCCGCAGAGCGTTTTAACCAATGTGTTGCATCCATCGGTTGAATTCACAGATGACGTCTGACGGACTTTGGGTTCCGCATGCTCGCCGCAAGTCGCGGGTATATCAGCCCCGACATCGGCGTGATTGCCTGGGTGAACTTATCCAGATCGACGGCTCCCACCATGACTGGTTTGAAGGTCGTGCGCCAAAATGCTGCCTGCTGGTCTTTATTGATGATGCAACTGGCCGTCTGATGCATTTGCGGTTCAGCGAGTCAGAAACAGCCTTTGACTATATGCTGGCAACCCGGGAATACATCGAGCAGCACGGGAAGCCGGTATCGCTGTACAGTGACAAACACGCAATATTTCGCGTCAGTGGCCCGGAGAAACGAAATACCACCGTGACTCAGTTCGGGCGTGTGCTTTATGACCTGGCAATCGAGCTTATCTGTGCCAATAGCTCTGAAGCTAAAGGCCGCGTAGAACGGGCTAACCAGACACTTCAGGATCGGCTGATCAAAGAAATGCGTCTGGAAGGTATTACCGGCATTGATGCCGCAAATGCTTGGCTTGCCACTTTCATTGCCGACTTTAACCGCCGGTTTTCACGTCCGGCCAAGTTCCCTAAAGATTTGCATCGTCCGGTGCAGGAAAACCCCGATGATTTAAGAGACATCTTTGCCTGGCATGATGTCCGTACCGTATCGAAATCTCTTACCTTCCAGTACGATAAGATCCTTTATCTCATGGACCCAACGGAAGAAAATAGCCGTCTTGCCGGTGAGAAAATTAAAGTGCTGGATTATCCTGATGGCACCCTCGCCTTCCACTACGGACATCGGTCCCTTGAGTGCCAGGCATTCGATAAACTGGCCTGTGTCGACCAGGGGCAGATTGTCGATAACAAACGGCTCGGGACAGTACTCAGACTGGCTCAGGTAAAACAGGATGAACGGGAAAGCGAAGGCAAACGGGAACGAAGTAAAAAGTCTCCCAGCCGTAAGGCTCAGATGCGCATCCAGGAACAACTACGGGCTATCAATCCCGTTCTGGCAGACCCGAGCTTGTTTGTGGCAAGTTCAAAGCGGTAGTATCGACCATCCGTGCTGCAAAGAACCGGGCGATGGTTAATACCCAAAAGGATATTTGAGATGATTAAATTCCCGACCAAAAAGCGCGTTGATTTATATAAAAATGCCGTCAGCCCTGAGCAGCTACAGCAGGATCTTGCCGCTGCACAAGAATGTATGTTCGATGCCTGGGAAACGGATGACCTGGAAGCCGTGCTGAAACTCATCCGCAAGGCTATCAAGAAGTCTCCGCTCTGTGCTGACGCATACTCATTCTATTTTGAGATATCTGAAGAGCCTCCTGCATCAAAAATCAGTCATCTAGAAACAGCTCTATACGCGGCCAGCATTGCTCTTGGCGAAGATTTCCAGGAGTACGCAGGACGTTTCTGGGGATTTGTCGAAACTCGGCCATATATGAGAGCAAAAGCAGCTTTAGCTGATGCCTTATGGAAATCTGGCAATTTCTACCCAGCCATGGCTCACTGCCGCGAAATGCTGCAACTCAACCCGAATGATAACCAGGGGATTCGTCATTTATTAACGAGTTATTACCTTGAACTGGAAATGGTGGACGAGCTGACCTTACTACTGGATGATTATTCCGAGGATATGCGCCCTTATCTTCAGTATACTCGCGCCCTTCTCGCCTATAGAAATTCAACTACAGATGCAGAAAATATCGCGAAAACAGCTATTAGCTCTAATAGACACATCCCCGGATTGTTATCAAAGTGTCGGTTGCAGCCCAAGTCTAATAGTGGATATATAACGTTAGGTGAAATGGATGAAGCCATTGATTATGTAAACCATAATATGAAGCCTTGGATCAGAACACCTAATGCTATTGAATGGGTTGTAAATATTTCTTTGGTCAATAAATAATTGCCCGGCCATTTGTAATTTGGCAGGTATTTTGCTATTCAACACCTGCCGGAGCTGAATGTTATTTACTTGCCTTAATTATTGATTCTGTATAAATGGACGTTAGGCTTTCTATATCTAATTTGTGTGGACTAATAAACTTGTGGATAATGGTTTCATCCAAAGATTGCAAGTCATAGTCTTTGAACTCTTTGAAAAATGATCTAACATTATCCTTCAATAGTTTAAGTTTTGATTTTCGCATAACAAATATTTCATCATTAAAATCGCCCTGATATGAAAGTGTTCTTGTGTTTATAATTATGATTTTTTTGCACTTTGCGTTACCATATTCATCCGTAAACCAGCCACAGTGATTATTCATCTGACCAGCTTCTGTTTTATTAATTTCAGCGCGATTTTCATCAACTTCATTTTTACACTCGAAGAGGAAATACTGTCCATCTACATCGCCCCAAAGATTGTCAGGTCCTTTTTTGATTTCCTTATCCGGTCTTTGGCAAACAAATCCAATAGAGGACCCCAAGTTATGCATAGCATCTTCAAATTTGTCAGATTGAACACCAAAAGAAATATTTTGCAAAATGCTATCAACAGAAATCATAATAGATTGATAATCAGTATGTGCGCTAACCCATTTATTTATTCTATTTGTTCTAGTGGCATTTATATTGTCGATCTTTTTATAGATAATTCCATCCTTAGGCTTTAGTAGATTACTGTTGCGCTGGAATGCTGATTTTTGAATTTTATTAGATTCAATTTTACTTATGTTGTATTTATATCTCGCTTGAAGTTGAAGATACCACCCCTTCTCCATTTCATCTTCAACATGTCTGTCACAAATATCTTGCAAAACATTGCATGCTTTATCTAACTCACCTTTAATAAACAAATTCTCAGCTTTGTATTCTAGTGAAATTAAATCATAAAGATTATTTCCTCCATCGTGCACGTCAATTTCATTCATGCTTTCAACATAATATTCCTTCCAACCTTCGTCACGTTGCAAGGATTTATTAATTAACCCAACGAATAATTTATCAACTTCTGCACCCTCATCAATTTCGTCTTTAGCAAAACCAACAATTTGACTACCTATTTCAATTTGCATTCTGGTTTGAGGAGAAAAATATTTGGTAGTTAATGGGATTTTTAAGAACTGGACAAGATCTCCACCGGTGATAATAATAACACTGTAATCTTTTTCACCCCTCACACTGCGGCCTAATCCTTGTTCAACACGCTGTGCCGTTTTTACATTGATGATATCGCTGCTTGGCCTACACTCTTCTTCATATCTATCTGTTAATGTTTCAGAATATGGTTTAGAGTCAATAATTAAAATACGACAAGAATTATCAGGTAAGTCTATCCCATCGTAGCGATTAGCAAAGACCATGGAACTGGAAAATACACCTCTTTTTAACTGTTCAATGCAGTCGTAAATGGTATCCGTAGTTGCTACAGTAGCCCCTATACGCTGGAATTGTTTGGTATTAGCAAAACTAGGTGCTAAACATACTGTACCAAACATTCGTTTATCATGTGGCCGCAGCAACCAATTTATTATTTTTTCACGGTCTAATGTTTCATCAATTAGTGATGGTATTAAAATCATTTTTTCACCCGACCATACAAGATCAGGATTTACTAAAGGTCTTTTAACCGCTTCGACGTCAAAACCTAATCCCTTGATAAAAAATGAATCATCTTGTGTCGTAGCAGACATCAGGAAGCGATGGTTAGCCTTACTGAAGCTACCGAAAGAATCTATTAGTGAGAAAATCGGTGAAATTTCCAAGCATTCACCAGATATAAATGCTTGGCAGTTGTGTATTTCATTTTTTATTAAAGGCCAAATGAAAGATACTCTATTATCTTCAATGTTCTTAAGTAACTCTTGTGCTACCAGCTCTTTTTTATCAATCCATGACCAGTATGGAATCGGAAGTAATGTGTTATTTTTTACTCCATTTTCCATTTCCAAATAGCTACCTTCACCTTGTTCGCGAAGTTCATCAGAAAAAATATTTAAAATTGATGTGTAAAGCTTACTCTCGTTATCCACTTTAATAGTGAAACTGTTTTTAATTGAATCGATACATGCTTGTGAGTCATCTAAAATGATTGAATTAACATGAATTGACTTACTGCCTAAACCGAATACAGTTTTCCCATTAAATAATTTTTGAACATGTGTGATTAAAATTTTTCTTCCGGCAAGAAAATCATCCGGTATCATTTTGCTGTGGTCAATTATACAATAAGGGATACCAAATTTTTCTGCATCTTTGACTGCTTGCTTTGCTAAATAAATATTAGGGCAAACATACAAGCAAGGACTATTGGCCTCATTGATTTTAGACTGTAAAATTAGTAGGCCAATTAAAGTCTTACCTTCCCCAGTGTGTAGCTTAATTATATTATCCTTATCGTCACGCCTGTTGTTAAACCATTCTTCGAGAATACTTTTTTGGGAAGGGCGTAATGGACCAGCTTCGCTACGTCTATCTAAAGACTCATATATTTCAACTGGGTTGATTCTCTTCGGAAGTTCTTTTTTCTTTAATTTATTTGTGAAATCAATCATTTTTCATTCCATTATGTTTGTTTGGAAGATAAGTAAAAGTTCTAATCCTACTAATGTATTGAAAGTTAGTAGGTTAGGCAACGATCGATGCCTCATAACTCAACACTATTCCAGTAATGAAACCACCACAGATTGAGGACACATCAACAAACTCTCTCCAGAATGTTTTTGGCAGGGATATCGGCGATCTTGATAAAGTGTAATCACCTATCGTTTCAAGTTTCTGACTAGCTTTATGGTTTTAACGGAGGAAACAGTTTAGTGCGGAACCAACGGGATGCGATTGAATTCAAATGCAGGTCTTGATTACGAGACACTTCTATCTTGCTGAAAGAGGTGACACTTTAAAACTGCATTGACATTATATGTTACTCCAAAACGCTAATGTCGTACGGAACAATTCACAGATGTCGTCCCTGAACTAACCTTAGATCTCCTCAGGCTCAGCTCAGGATACAGACTTTATGTTGGTGACCATGACAGATAAAGATCTATACCGGCTCGGCATCATTCAGCGCGATCACGACCACACTCTGCTGCAGCGTGAAGCTGCGCGGCATCGGTTGTATCAGAACGTCGCGGGCGTCCCGGCAACAACCGCATTCCTGACGATTTACGCTGCGCCGCTTTGCATCTGATCCGTCAACATTACGCCGATTTTGGTCCCACTCTGGACACCGAGAAGCTTCTGGAACGACACGGCATTCCGGTTTCCGTTGAGATTGTCCGCAACTGGATGTGGTTCAATGGGTCGACGCAACGCTATCCTTAAACAAGGGGGGGGCGTTGCCATGAAACGAAGAAC
>NZ_JACAPA010000071.1:0-953 GCF_013385945.1 Pantoea sp. B9002 | reverse complement strand
TCTGTTATGCCCACTATTCACACGAACTGGATTGCGCCAAAATCTCAGCCTGATGATTTATTATTCGGCTCTTTTTACTACGGACCGGTGCAGATGCTAAGTTATTATAAGTTAGAAGAATGGTGAGAATTTTAGCCATCATGTTCTCAATTTTAAGTTCAGAAAAATGAACGGCATACTTTGCTTTATCAATTTATTTATTGGCGTAAAAAATATGATTTCCTATTGAAACTGTACGCTCAAATGAAGCGACCCAGTAAGGGGTTACCCGCTGTGCATGGAAGAAAGTCGCGCCATTGGTAACATCCTGCTGTTCCCCCTGAATAATTCGCTGCGCCAGTTTTTGCGCTCGCTGCCAGCTTTTGTTTTTATGATGCGGATAATGTTCAGTGGTTTTTATCTGGGCTGTCCAGGAGAACTGGGAGGGTGCGTACACGACAGGACAAATTTCTTTTACATCCCAGTTTGCTCTATTCATCGTTACAGTCCCTACAGCTACCTGACCCAATTCTGGCTCCCCGCGCGCCTCATGATATATATTAAGCGCCAGGCAAAGGGTAGCAGCCTTGATTAACATAACATTTTACTCATATATTAAATATCACAAATATTATCTTCAAGTTCATACGATTAACCAAGCAAGAACCTTCTCGATTTTTCATGAAAATTTAAGGCACACCAAATTTCGTTTTAATATATTTTAACTACAGAAAATCTTAATTAAATATTTATCCAGAACACTACGCGTTGACGAGGAATTTATTAACAAATTGGATGTATTTGCATCATTTCTTTTCGCTTATAGCGAAGCTATTTTTCACAGTCCTCCAAATTCGAGCAGATTCTCAGACGCACCCGCTCAAACACTCTGAGACAATTCTGATTGTTTCGCCCGGCGACTTTCCCCGTGAAGCCTTTCGCCCGGTATCTCTCTCAGCTTTTAAGGACTGACC
>NZ_JACAPA010000070.1:0-9605 GCF_013385945.1 Pantoea sp. B9002 | reverse complement strand
AAATACAGCAGGACTGTATTACACACCTGCTGCCGATGGCGACGCGCACCGATAAAGGTATTCTCCTGGCCGAAGAACTGCTGGTCTGGCTCCGGAAGAACAACGTGATAATCCCCGCGATTGATGTCGTGGAGCGTACCTGTGCGGAGGCCATGGCTGGCGGCGATAAAATCGTATTTCAGACTCTGAATGCCCCGTTAACTCAGGCTCACAGGGATGCCCTGGATCGTTTACTTGAGTCCTCAGATAATCAGTCTTCCAGGCTGACATGGCTTCTGCAACCGCCGGGTAAAATCAATGGTAAGAACGTGCTGCAACACCTTGATTGGCTCAGTAGCATTGAATCGCTGGCATTACCTGAAGGTATAGATCGTACCATTCACCAGAACCGGTTGCTGAAACTGGCGAGGGAAGGCCGAAAGATGAGTAGCCGGGATTTGACCCGATTTTCAGCAGCCCGGCGTCATGCGATACTGGTGTGCGTGCTGGAAGAAGCCAGAGCCACACTGACAGATGAAGTGATTGAGCTGCATGAACGCATGCTGAACAGCCTTTTCAGCAAAGCCAAAAGAACACAGGCTGAGCGCCTTCAGCAGAGCGGAAAGCTAATCCAGTCAAAACTGAGGCAGTACATCGATGTCGGCCAGGCACTATCTGAAGCTCGTGATTCCGGTGGCGATCCATGGCTCGCAATAGAAAACATACTCCCATGGCCTGAATTTGTCGCCAGTCTGGAGGAAACACGCCATCTCGCCAGAAAAAATAATTTTGATCCGCTACATATTATTACCGAGAAATACAGCACATTACGGAAATATGCCCCGCGCATGTTGTCCGCTTTACAGTTAATCGCAACCCCGGCAGCGCAACCTCTGGCTGATGCGCTGGTTGTGATCAAGGATATGTACCGGAAGCAGTCGCGTAAAGTTCCTGCGACAGCGCCGCTTGAGTTTGTCCCTGAAAGCTGGCGCAAAGTGGTGATTACACCTGCGGGTATTGACCGGCAGTACTATGAATTTTGTGCGCTCAGCGAGCTTAAGGGTGCATTGCGCTCCGGGGACATCTGGGTTAAAGGCTCACGCCGCTACAAAAACTTTGATGATTACCTCATTCCCGAAAAGGACTTTGACAAACTCACACCGGCGCTGCCCCTGCCCGTATCTGCTGATTATCATGAGTACATTACCAGCCGTATGACCCTGCTTCAGTCCAGACTTGAAGAGGTCAATGCCATGGCTGCCCTTGGTGAGCTGCCCGATGTGGAAATATCTGACAGGGGAGTAAAAGTCTCTCCGCTGGATAACTGCGTCCCGGTACAGGTTTCACCGCTGGCAGAGTTGGTTTACAGCATGCTACCGCGCCCTAAAATCACGGAAATTCTCGATGAGGTAAACAGCTGGACGACGTTTACCCAACATTTTTCGCATATAAAAAATGACATTACCCGTCCCGATACCCGCCAGCTCCTCACCACCATCCTTGCGGATGGCATCAATCTTGGTCTGACCAAAATGGCGTAAGCCTGCCCCGGAAGCACCAAATCATCACTCGAAGATATCCAGGCATGGTACATCCGCGACGAAACCTATTCAGCCGCCCTCGCAGAGCTGGTAAACGCGCAGGGGAAAAGACCACTGGCGGCATTCTGGGGAGACGGGACAACGTCATCATCAGATGGACAGAATTTCAGAACAGGCAGATCAGGCCGCTACGCAGGGCAGGTTAACCCAAAATATGGGCAGGAGCCCGGACGACAGTTTTATACCCATATATCGGATCAATACAGCCCGTTTTACACCTGTATAATCAGTCGAGTCAGGGATTCAACCCATGTGCTAGATGGCTTGCTGTACCACGAAAGTGACCTGGAAATCAGGGAGCATTACACCGATACCGCGGGTTTCACCGATCATGTCTTTGCCCTGATGCATCTGCTGGGGTTTGCGTTCTGTCCGCGAATCAGGGATCTCCACGACAAGAAGCTGTTTATCAAAGGGAAAGCAGACCAGTACCCAGCGCTTCAGTCCCTGATATCAACGACCAGCCTGAACCTGAAAGAGATCGAAATTCACTGGCGTGAAGTGCTGCGTCTGGCGACCTCGATAAAGCAGGGAACCGTGACGGCATCTCTGATGCTGAAAAAGCTAGCCAGCTACCCCAAGCAAAACGGACTTGCCAAAGCACTGAGAGAAATTGGCCGCATTGAGCGAACGCTGTTTATGCTCGACTGGTTCCGCGATCCTGCACTGTGTCGGCAGGTACAGGCGGGGCTGAATAAAGGTGAGGCACGTAACGCACTGGCGCGGGCGGTATTTATGCACCGGCTGGGAGAAATCAGGGACAGGAAGCCGGAAAATCAGAGCTATCGCGCCAGTGGACTGACGCTTCTGACGGCTGCGATCTCGCTGTGGAATACTGTGTATATGGAAAGGGCGATCGATGCCCTGAAGCGTAAGGGACTAAAGATCAGCGAACAACTGCTGTCGCATTTGTCGCCGTTAGGCTGGGAGCACATCAATCTGACAGGCGATTATATCTGGAAAAGCAACCGGATACCGGCTTCCGGTAAATTTCGTCGGCTGAGGCCCGCTAAAGTAGAAAGGTCAAAAAACAACCTTAACGTACAATAATTTTCGATATCCAAACTGACCCCTTAAGGAAGGAAGAGAAAAGGGACTTCGCGCAGATTTACCCGGAAAGCTTGAGTATCTCTGGCGTGCCAGTAGTGGCGACCTGCTGAGACAAAATGATCTCTTCAGACTTCAACACGTCATACATGCAATTACACTTACCGGTGTGAATTACCGAGTTTTAAGCGAATCTGAGTGGGAGGGGCGTCAGGCCGTTCGTATCAGCCCAAAAGCATCGTGCTTATTTCTGCGAAAAGCCGATCTCGAAAGCGGGTTTGATGACGATGGCAATCAGCTTAAATCGCTGTCCGTTCGTATAACTGCAGATTTTGCCCCGATCGATGCTTTGCTCAGCCGTGCCGGATGGCGCAGGCAGGAAGTTGATCCTGATGTTTTCCTTCATCATCTTCTTGCCAGTACTGCCGAAAATAATCAGATTTTGTAAAATCCTGGTTGTTTACAGATCCCGGTCCTCTCAGCATGACTGGCCTGCAGTAATATTCCGGCACAGCCTGTGTTTTGCTTCTTTAATGGCCAAAAAACTGTAATCCTCACATGAAAAATATATAAATTTGGAGTGTCATCTACTAAAGGCAACCCGCTTACTTAAAATGTCTCCGTCTGAAATCAAAGAAGCACAACACAAGCGTTATGATGAAAAAGCGTCTGCGGTGTCCCGGGGTGAACTCGGCTACAAACCAGCTGAGAAGTCCCCTTACAGCAAATCCTGTAAACTTTCATCAAAACATGTCGTCAGCTTTGCCTGAAACCTCTTCATGATGCAAAATGAACCATCTTCTTAAAGATGGTTTTTTTATGTCTGAATCCTTTGTATGAACCACCACATATGAACCACACTCTTAAGCATTAAGTTCTGGACACAGATTACATAGCAGCAGCCTTGAAATAACTCAGGGTGACGGCATGAATAAAGATTGCATCAGCGGAAAAAAGCTTAACAATGATGACATGGACGTAGCGGAAGGTAAGCGCGACCAGCTGGCTGGCAGAATTCAGGAGCGTTAAGGTTATGGAAAGGAACAGGCGGAGAAAGAGCTCCGGGACTGGGAAGGCTCCAACCACTACAAGTGGTAACCACGGAGACCCTATCAGTAAACCGGTCCTGAGCCGTTTTTTACGTTCAGGCTTGAGCGTGTTTTTTAACCCGATTATGACCACCCATTAGCATTTTCCGGTTTCTCAGATTAGCCTTTCCGCCCGCGCTCATTGCTTACCAGCATTTAGTGCCCTATGCATTCCGTAAAGTAAAAAATACGATGCGGAGGGCGCACTGTTGTGGGGCTGCAGTCTGCTTATAACCAGACGCGCACGTCAGTGTGAACGAACAACAGTTAAGATGTGCAGCATTAATACTCCCGTTGGTGTTCATGTGCCAGTCGCCATAAAGAGCGTGTTCCAGTTGATGAAGCTGTCAGACCGCATCCGTACATCCAGGCCAGCTTAACGCTGAGACAGCGCCCCACAGTTAGTGTAAAATAGCCATAAACCTCGCCGAGGAGCCGGAGCTGATATGAGTAATCTGAATAACTTTGCCTGTGACATGCCTTACATTGCGGCCGCGTTTAACGCGCACTTCCGCAAATCCAGCGCATGGCCTCAGGGTACACGTTCAGCTGGCATCAGCGATGTCATCGGTCAGGCCTATCCTCTGGCACAGGCTCTGGAAGACCTGGCGCGCGTTCGCGAAGATCTTCGCACTACCTATCGTGTTCTTGTCAGCATGGCAGACTTTGACGAAGCCACCCGGATTGGTGACAGTATTTATGAATCAGTCTCGATCCTGCTTCTGGAGTTGCGCGCCCTCGAATCCGCCGTAAAAATGGCGGGGAAAACGGATGCTTCTCAGCAGGCCTATCTGGTACCTGTATCGCTCGCACGGGAAGCCGCACGCGATCTCCTGGACTTACTGCAGCAGATGACCGGGGAGGCTGAGCGTCAGGAAAGTAATATTAATCTGATACATCTTCGCAGACTTGCTGAGCATGGAACTCGTGCTGCCAGCTCCCGACACTGAGTAACATCCCTTGAGCTTCAGCGTCAGTCTTAATCCGGACTCCTGCGACCGTTACTTTCACGCATTTTTTGCGTCTCATCCGGATGTGCCTCAACAGCTCGCAGAAGACCTTCTCCGTGATTTTGAGCTTTATAAACGTTACCGCCGTAAGCCAGACTATTTTGGTCGTGACTGCCGCTACGATCGCCCCGAATCAATCATCAGCTCTGAGATCTACCACATTCATCTGGACCTTGTTTCATCGGTTCCTTTCAACGGGCAGCGTATTCAATTCAGGCAGGTAAGTGATACGGCACTGGTCTACACTCGCGGATTTTTCAATGAAGACGCGTACAGCATTCTGGCCGTCCTTGAGCCCGCACACGCCATGGCTTCAGCCGGAAACAATGCGCTAATGCGTACCTTCCAGCACTATGCGGACACCTTCCGCAACCAGAACTGATAGCCACTGAACCGATGACCTATCATTATCAACCTGAATGATACTTATCCATGAAATCAACCATGGCACCGGCGTGCGCATCCACGTGGCGAATATACCGCATCACCGTTTCGGCCTTTTTCCAGGTTCCTTCCTGCATGATCTGCGCCGTGCTGTATTTCTTCGTGGCCATGTCGATCGCAGCGCCGACTCGGGTGCTGTGACCTGACCAGCCGCGGTAGCGGTTTTTATTGGGTTTCATATCCTGGCCGAAACCGGCTTCATGCCAGGCGCGTGCAAATATGTCCTCAAGTGCGCGTGTTGTAAGCGGCCTTTTCGTCTCAGCCCGTGCGCGATTAGTCCGGTGAACGGGGCCAAAGATGTAGGCGTCGGGTTCAGCATTCAGCCCCGAGACTGCAAGCCACGCTGTCAGCCTCTGCGACGACAGGTCACCCAGTCCCTTAATCAGGCCACCGGTCATCACAATGGTTTTCGTCCAGGCAACGTCTAAAATAATTCGGCCATCCGACGCGCGCGACACATCCCGCACGCGCAAGCGTCCCAGTTCGCTCACGCGCAGCAGGGTGGCATAGGCCACGTGGAGAAATGCCAGATCGCGGATCTTCTGCAACCGATCGGAGCCTGACCACCTGCCATCAAGAGTCAGCAAATCGCCAATACGGAAGGGAATAGCCTGACCGGCGCGCTCGCCGCTGATAACTGAAGATCGGTTGATTTTCTTAATGGCGCGTAAAACCAGCGGGGAGACGTTAGGTGGCACCAGCCCAGCGTTACGGTGTAACATCGAGATAAGTGATGCATGTGAGGAAACGGTAGACGACGCGCGTCCCGACGCCTGCAGCCACAAAAGATAATCCCGCAGATCAGCTGGCGTCATCGGCAGAAAACTTCGACCGTTATCTTCCGCCCAGCGGCTGCCGATACGCATCACACTCAGCAGCTGGTTCCAGGTGTTATCGGAGAAAGCGTCCCGATCCTGCACGAATTCACGCAGCCGATCGGCTATGTCACTGTTATCAGGTAATGAAACTACGGAAGTTGGCGTTATTTCAGTCATATTGTCCAGTTTTTAACCGAAAATTCACTCGGCGCCGCTACACGAATTCTGATGAAAGAGCAGGGTAGTTACCCAGAAGAATTCACGTAGCGACGCTGCATTAGTGTTCAGTACTTACCAGGGTGGCAAAGGATCTTAATGATACCCGGATCCATGCGCGGATCCTAACTTCATATAAAGCCCATTATATGAAGTTATCGTTTTTTAAAACGATCCTATAAATGCAGAATTTTGGTTAGAGTGCTGAAAAAATCTTAAACATTTATGAGGATAATCTGCCAAAAATTCTAAATCTTATTAGGAGAAGGTGAGTGCGCAGAGCCAGATACCGGAGTGACTATCAGGGGTGAATGAGTAAATATGGAAGAATGCGTATAGGCACCAGGATTCCAGAGACAGGATAAACTGGTTAGGGAAGAGAAGGTAGACGACAGCCTGGATGAAGGCTGTCTTAGCGATTAGTAAACTTTAAACTCCGCAGGCTCACTGTTCCGCTCAGCATCATCTCCCGCTCTGGTGTTAAGTTCGCGGGCCAGACGCAAAAGTTGCGAGTTGGCAGAAAGAAGGGCTGGTGCAGGAGTCTTTTGCGCGGCGATTCGCTGCTGTTGCTCACGTCGGTACTGGTTGACGCGTTTCCAGTCTGAACTGTTCTGGTTTTTCATATATTACCGTCCTTAAACATTACGGACACATCACCGTTCATATTATAGACAGATTCCATATGCGGGGCAACCCGGATTTTTTTTGCATAACAAGCTGTTATTATACTTAAAAAAACAGCATCAAAAGTAGGGTTCATATCCCTGACAAATTCGACAGCTTTTGGATACTTTCTATCCGGGTAAAGTCCTGATGCAAAATGATCGTAATCTCCAATAGATACTCTGGGTTTATGATAAACGACACATACCGGGCCATCCATCTGAACTATCACATTCGGGGTAACGACGTTATAAAAACCGAAATAACCCAGAATAAATGCAGCTGCACTTACAGCAAATCCTTTGAAAACAAGAACAATGTTAACTGCAGGCCTACTCAGTTCAATAGCTTCAATCAAATCTACTGCTGCCTGCACAGCGCCACCAGAATTATGGTCGAAACGAATAATAATTTTTGTTCCTGGTGAGACGTTACTTATTCTGGAGATAGCGTGGCTAATACGGCCATCATTTATTTTAATATTATTGCTTATTGTTATTGTTTCTTGGGGCATGCCTACACACCTTAGAATGGGACATCGAACGAGCATAATCTATCATAATAATTTCCGCGCTGCTGAGCATGGGTGCCAAAAACGTGCTCGATAAATCGCGCTGCTACGGGCGAGGTGACCTAGAGCGTGAGCGAATTTAATTTAACATAATAAGTATTTTGCGATCTTTATATGTTATAACCATTTAGTAATGTCACTTTTGGAGATGCGGATGTTTTGTTGGACTGGTTATGTTGAGATCCTCAGATGCTGCCGGTACTTCACCGGGCTCATTGAACCTAATGAGATTTTAATACGCTCCTCGTTATACCAGCGTATGTACCTGTCCAGGAAGCACATAAAATTTTCCAACGTTGCGCCCGCCCAGTTTATACCGTAGTACATTTCATTTTTGACCCGCCCGAAGAAGCCTTCGCACGCTGCGTTATCCGATGAGCAACCTTTGCGCGACATGGACCTTATAAGTCCCGACGCGTTGATACGATCAAGCCAGCCCGGCCATCGATAATGACTGCCTCTGTCGCTGTGTATTACCGGCTTTTCATTTTCTCTGAGCGTATCGATCGCATCATCCAGCATGGTATTTACCAGCTTTGCATCCGGTCGCGTTCCGATAGTCCAGCTCACTACTTTGCCATCAAAACAGTCAATGACTGGTGACAGATAGACTTTGCCTGCTGGGATCTGGAACTCGGTTATATCGGTCAGCCACTTTTCATTTGGCCTGCAGGATCGAAAATTTCTGGCGAGAAGATTTTCAGGTGCCGGACTGATTTCTCCGCAATAAGCGTTGTAGCGACGCCTTCCGGTTCGTTTAACAACAAGCTGCTCTTCAGCCATCAACCTGCGGACGACCTTCTCAGAGATATGCATGTTATTTTTACGCAGCATCGCGTGCAGACGCCGGTAGCCGTAGCAACGGTAATTCCCGTCAAAGAGTTTTGCCATCGTCACGCGTATTTCAGCGTACTTATCGTGCCGGCGCAGCTTTGCTTTGTGATAGAAATAGCAACTGCGCGCAAGTCGCAGTGCATTAAGCAGCTCAGCTAAAGGATATATTTCCTTAAGGGCATCAACGACCTGGGTTTTGTCCCTGTTCTTCAGGGTCTGGAAGCTGATGCCCATGTCTTTTTTTATCAGTTCATTCGCTTTAGTCAGAATGTCACGCTCAAGCTCCAGCTGATGAACTTGCTGTTTGAGCCGTGCGACCTCTTCTAGCAGTGCATCCTGGTTTTTATCCTGAGAACCTGATTTACGTTTACGCATGGATTGATAAGCCTCATCGTCGATTAAGTCTTTCTTCCACTTGTACAGAACCGGAACGCTGACGCCTATATTTTGTGCAACTTTAAGAGCCGTCCCGCGCCGGTTGCAGAGTGCGCGAACAGCCTGTGTTCTTTCGTCCGGACTGAAGCATTTGTTGGTATTCGAGCGAATAATCAGCGGACGTCGTCCCGGATAAATCTCTGTGACCCAGCGTTTAAGCACTTCGCTGCTGGGATATCCGATGGCGCGGCAAGTGAAAGCAAGACATCCACCATGCGTAAGATAATGCTCAACAGCGGCGACTTTCTGCGCATAAGAGTAACGTTCCCTTGGCTTTAATTCTCTCGGTAAATCACCCTTCTCTTCATAAATACGAACCCAGCGGCCAAGCTGTTTTATGGACGGGTAACCTAATTCCCTGACTACTACAGACGCTTTTCTGCCATATAGATAATAGAGTTCAACAGCGCGAATCCGGTCCTCATAAGAATGCATAAATCATCTCCTGAAGGTCCAGGAAAACATCCGCACTCCCTTTATCCAGATAGAAACGTCACCTTAGAGTAAGCTAAACTGAACGCAATTCTAAGGGACTCAACGGATGTTGGTGACCATGTCAGATAAAGAGATTCACCGCTTGCCAGTGATACAGGCTGTTTGTGAAAAGCGCCTACGCCGTCGCGATGCAGCGTCACAGCTTGGCATCTCAGAACGTCAGGCGCAACGGCTTATCAATCGTTACCGGGTTTCTGGTGCTGAAGGACTTGTCAGCCGCAAACGCGGTCAGCCCAGCAACCACCGGTTGACCGAATCTCTCAAACTACGAGTGCTCACGCTGATACGTGAAAACTACAGCGACTTTGGTCCCACACTGACCGCAGAAAAACTCAGAGAGCGCCATGATATCCGACTTTCAATCGAGACCGTCCGCAACTGGATGTGAGTTCAACGGGTCGACG
>NZ_JACAPA010000069.1:175-2108 GCF_013385945.1 Pantoea sp. B9002 | reverse complement strand
GGTCAGTCCTTAAAAGCTGAGGGAGATGCCGGGCGAAAGGCTTCACGGGGAAGGTCGCCGGGCGAAACAATCAGAATTGTCTCAGAGTGTTTGAGCGGGTGCGTCTGAGAATCTGCTCGAATTTAGAGGACTGGTGAGTAAAAGCTTAATGCTTGACAGCCTAGCTTTCGTCTTTTGAATCAATAATTAAGTGACCGGCACGCGAAAATTATGCCGGTCATTGATTAAAGTATGATTTTAATAGTTATTTAACACAAATGAATGTTGGTTTTAATGGCTGTTAATATTAACGATTATATCCTGATGAACTAATAGTTCAGCATCGAGTTTTGAAGGTTGAAGTCCTTGGTAATTTATACCCTCCATCGTAACGTTTTCCATCTGAATCCATTCTTCAATGTATATATCGTCGGGTGGAGTTTCTGAAAGAGTGACATTATCTCCAATAATTGCTGTTGGCTTCATTTCACTATCAAGGAAAAACTCAGAGGTATTAAAGGTGAGGACTTCTTCAATTGAAACCACTAATGGTTTGTTTGCTTCAGTGAGCTCTCTATTTTCATCATAGGAAATCTCTGTAATATCTTCTAGGATTGAATCGAGAGTGCTATAAGACTCATTTTTCAGGGTGAATGCATCAAAGCTTGAGGATTTTGTATCAGGGTTTTCACCCTCGGAAATATTGTATTCTGTTTTACCCATAACAATATTATCAATCCAGACACCTGACGTATTGAGCTCCAGAGTGACTTTAGAAAACGTCATGCCAAATGGGACTGACGCCCTGATTTCCTGCATTAATCCACCCACAGGGGTTAAGATTTGTCGATCAACTTCACGACCTAAGCTATCGAAAAAGATAACGATAAACTGTTCCGTATTGTTAAAGTCTCCGGCAGTAAACGAGATATAGTCGCTATCCTGATTTTGCAGGGAAAGTTCAATTTTTGTTCCTCCCATAAAGGTCAATGCCATAGTCGGAGATGGAAATTGCCATCCTGTAATTCCATTAAAAAAGCCACCTCCTGCTGCGTTAATGACATTGACGTCGAAACCAGAAAACTTAATCGTTTGATTGTTAATAAAAGTTTGTGTTGACTGTGTTTCAAAGTCCTCACGGCGTAAAATGGTATCGTTTTTTTCTAAGGTTCGGCTGTCTGAAATATTTCCTGCAACATCAATTACTTTGACTATGAATGCTTCAGAGTTACCTTTGGTTGCTGATGACCAAGTTAAGCTAATTGTCCCTGAATTAAGATCTTCATCAGTTAAAGTGTGGTTATGTTCATCACCATCAATCGACAAAATAATTTGGTCACCAACTTTATATTCTAAGCCATCAAAATGAATATTTAGTGTTTCTCCATCCCATTGCATCCCTGCTACCGCAGGAGGTGGCGTGGTATCGATGTTAATTGTAAATGCTTCTGATCGCACTGAGGTATTGCCAGCTTTGTCTACCGCTTGAACGGTCAGCACGTACTTGCCGTCGGCAAACTTTTCATCATTAGCATACTGCCAGGACCACACGCCGGTATTCGCGTTAGCCATGACGCTGCCAACGGCCATAGCGTCACTAAAAATGATAACCAAAGTGCCGGGATCGGCGCTGCCGTTGAGGCGCGGACGCGGATCGTTAGTGTGGCCGTTATTGGCGATATCTCCGATGACGCCGCCCGCGACCGCGTCGGTAACGGTGTCAAGCAACGGTTGGGCGATCAAGGTGTCGACGGTGATGGTGAAGGTCTCTGACATGACCGAGACGTTGCCCGCCGGGTCGGTGGCCCGCACGGTGAGCGCGTGGGCTCCCTCTGCAAAGCGCTCAGTGCTGCTGTACTGCCAGCTCCAGCTGCCGTCCGCGCCGGCGGTGACGCTGCCGACGGCGGCGGCGCCGTTAAAGACGGTCACCACGCTGCCGGGCTCGGCGCTGCCG
>NZ_JACAPA010000069.1:0-134 GCF_013385945.1 Pantoea sp. B9002 | reverse complement strand
GCGACCGCGTCGGTCACGGTGTCAAGCAACGGTTGGGCGATCACGGTGTCGACGGTGATGGTAAAGGTCTCTGACATGACCGAGACGTTGCCGGCCGGGTCGGTGGCCCGCACTGTGATCGCGTGGGCTCCCTC
>NZ_JACAPA010000007.1:0-51430 GCF_013385945.1 Pantoea sp. B9002 | reverse complement strand
GGGGATTCATCAGCCCTACGATTCAGGGTTTTGTAGGGTGCGCATTAATGCGCACCGGGTTTTATCATCCCTCTCCGCTGCCAATCTGCCACACACTGGTCGGTGCGGTGCCATTCACTTTCCAGTCGCCGATATCACGCGCTTTGTACACCACCGGATTATGTGACGACAGGGTGCGCGCGTTGCGCCAGTGACGATCCAGCGCTTTGCTGACGCGCGTATCTGATGCGCCCAGTGCGTTAAACAGCTCGGTGGCGGCGCGCGTCACCCATTCGCTGGCAATCACCTGCGCCTGGCCCGCTTCGGCTTCGGCTTCGGCCAGCACATTCGCTGCGGCAATTTGCGCTTCATCGCTGCTGACGTGGGCAACATATGCTGATTGCAGTGAATGTGTCGCGCGGATCACCGTGGCTTCCACCGCAAACGCCAGGCTGGTAATTTCACCGATCACCTGCAGAATCTGCGCATCCTGACGCACAGCGCCGCCGTTGCCGTGGCTGTAAACCCGATTGCGCGCCGCCACCGCCTGCGCGCCATCGCGCGCCACCGCACGACCAATTCCCGCCAGCGTTGCCAGCAAGACATGCTGATAGAAAGCGGTTTGATAACGGAAGCGAGTGGCAAAATCGTAGACGTGTTCCTGCTCGACATGAGCGTTAGCGAAACGCGTGGTGCCGCTGCCAGTTAAGCGCTGGCCAAATCCGTCCCAGTCGTCCTCACGCGTCACGCCGGGTTGGTGAGTGTTCACCAGAGCGATAACGTCGCCCTGGTTGTCATTGCGGCGCGCATAGACATCAATCCAGTCGGCGTACAGCGTGCCGGTGCTGTAAAACTTCTCGCCGCTCAGCGTCCAGCCGCTTTCGCCTGGCGTGACGCGCGTGATGACATCGCCGAGTTTTACCGTGCCAATTTCTGTCCAGCCGCTGCCCACCAGCTCGCCATCAATAAAACGGCCAAACCAGCGATCGCGTTCCGCGCTGTCCGGCTGGTTCAGCCGATCTTCGACAAAGGCGAAATGGGCGCGCAGCGCCTGCGGCAGATTCGAGTCGGCTTCCGCCAGCTCGGTTAACAGCTGGAACAGCTGCGGCAGCGATGCGCCCCAACCGCCCTTCTCTTGCGGAATGCGCACCGTGCCGAATCCCGCCTCTTTCAGCCAGTTAATCGGCTGATGCGGCAAACTACGTTCCCGCTCGCGCGCCACCGTTCCTTCAGCGATGCGCGCGAAGATCGGCCGGAAATGCGCCGCCAGCGCCTCATAATCGGTGCCTGTTGCCAGTAAGCTCATGGTGACTCCTGATGTGAAAGATCGTCGATGTCATGCAGCGTGGGCTCGTGGCGCACTGCCAGCAGGAAGAAGATCGGGATGATCGCTGCCAGCGAAACCACCCAAAACATGTTGGTGCCGAGCGCGGCTTGCAGAAGCGGCAGGATGAACAGCGCTAACGCACTGCCGATGCCGGAAAGCGCGCGGCTGAAGCCCACGCCGGTGGCGCGAATCGAGGTTGGATAGGAAAGCGCTGGATAGACCATCAGCTGCGCGCCCGGCCCGAAGCCTTCGGCAAACAACCACAAGCCGAGCATCAATACTGCAAAGACGATTCCGGCGATGGCTTCCGGATGACCAATCAACGCCAGCGCGATTAGCGCAAAGAATTGCAGGGCAAAGCCAGCAATCGCGACGTGGCGCGACGGATATTTCCACGCCAGACGCATGCCAAGCAGGCCGCCGGTAAAGGCGAACAGCGCGTTGAGTCCCAGCGATGCCGAGATGGTTTCAAACACGCCCGCGCCGAGGAACTGCGCCAGAATCGACGGCAGGAAGAAAGCAATGGCGGTGTATTCAAACGAGATACAGATGTTCATCACGCCCGCGACGATGGTGCGTTCACGCCACGGTTTCTCAAACAGCACGCGGAAACTCACTTTCGGCGCCGCAGCAGCCGGTGGCGCTTCGTGTTCTGCCTCGTGTGCGTGGATGCCGTAGGAATCACGCAGGATGCGCACCGCGGATTTCAGGTCGCCCTGATTCGCCGCCCACAGTGGCGATTCGTTCATAAATTTGCTGCGCACCGCGATGATCAGCAGCGCCGGCACCGCACCGAACAGCAGCGACGCGCGCCACAGCCAGTCAAGATGCTCTTTCGGCAGCAGGAAGTAGAGCGCGAAGATCAGCAGGAAGCACAGCGTTGACGCGGCGTACCACATCGGGCACCAGGCTGCGAGTCGCGCGGCTTTGTTGCCTTTGCCGGCGAATTTGGAGAACTCCGCCAGATATGACATCGCCACCGGCAAATCGATCCCGACGCCAACGCCCATCAGGAAGCGCGCGCCAATCAGCACCCAAACGTTTGGCGCTAAGCCCGCCGCAATCGCTGAAACCACAAAGAACAGCATGTCGGCCATAAACACTGAATAGCGGCCATATTTATCGGTCAGCCAGCCGCCCACCAGATTGCCGACAATGGTGCCAACCATAATTGAGGAGGTGACTAAGCCGGTGAGCAGCGGCGAGAGTTGAAACTCGCGCACCACATCATCGATGCCGTACGACAGCGTGGTGAGATCGTAGGCGTCGAGAAACACGCCGCCGAGCGCGAGGAACACAATCATGCGCGCGTAGTTGTCATTTTTGGTGCGAGTGTTGATCAGCCTTGCCACGTCACTGACCGAACGTACCGGTTCGGAAACCGGAATGGTGTTTTCTAAAGGAAGAGAACTCATAACGCCTCACGTTGTTGTTTTGTAGTGCAGGTGAGGTTGTTATAAGCGTTTTTCTTGCTGCGCCAAAACAACAATTCTTGATATAAATTTACATTAAAATCAATTAGATAAATGGAGTTTTGCCAACACAAAAACCCGGACACGCCTGACGCGTCCGGGTGTTCAAACCGCAAAAATTTATTCGGCTGAGACCGGCACCAACACGCCTTTTACCAGCGGATCGTCGGTGGTCTTCAACCACTGCTGGACGCGCGGATCGGAGAAGGCTTTTTTCAGCTTCTCGATGTTTTCCTGGTCCAGATAAGGCGTGCCAATCACCAGCTGAGAGGCGAAAGTGCGCGGCGCAGACGGGAAGAGAATGCCTTTTTCGCGCGGCACTTTACCGGCATCAAATTGCGAGACGTAACCAATCGCCGCATCCACCGAGTTGAGCGCACGCGGCATGGTCAGCAAATCGAGCTCTTTAAACACGAAGCCGTGCGGATTGCCGACAATGTTCTTCAGTTTGGCCGTGCGCGGCTCGACGTTGGGATCGAGCGTGATTAAGCCCTGACGCGCCAGCAACCACAATGCCTGGCCCTGATTAGCGCCGTCATCTGGCACCACGATGGTGGCGCCCGGTGGTAAATCCGCCACCGATGTGTAGCGATCGGAGTAGATGCCAAACGCCCACTGGAACAGCGGCAGCGTTGAGGTGAGCGCAAAACCGTTGGCATCCACCACTTGCTTCAGCCACCACTGATGCTGATACACGGTGGCGGCATACTGCCCTTCCGCTACCGCGCGGTCGGCTTGCACCGGATCCTGCACGCCAACCGCCTCCAGCTTCAGGCCGTAATCGGGCGCGATGTGCTCGCCAACGTATTCAATCAGCTTCTGCTCGCCCGCCATCGCCGGTTCAAAATGCACCTTCAACGTGGTGCCAAATACCACCGCCTGCGCCTGTTGCCCGCGCCAGAACCAACCGCCTGCTGCAAGTACAACGACCACTATAATCAGTAGCAGCCACGGCCAGCGGCGGGTTTTACGCAGCTCGAAATCTTGTGTTGTCATAACGATGTCCCCTGAGGATGGCGTAATGCGGTGACCAAACGGTCGCCGAGAAATTGAATGGTTTGAATTAAGGCGATTAGCACCACGATGGTGGCGATCATGATGTGATTGTCGAAGCGCTGATAACCGTACACCACCGCCAGATAACCGATACCGCCCGCGCCGATGGTGCCGGCAATCGCGGAGTACTCAATCATTGAGATCAGGTTGAGCGTCACCGCCGCCACAATCGCCGGCAGCGCTTCGCTAAGTTGTGCCGAGCGGATGATCTGCCAGCGCGAACCGCCGCACACCAGACCCACCGCCGTGACTTCACCGGGCAGCTCACGCAGCGCGTTGTCCACCAGACGACCAAAGAACGGAATGCCCGCGGCGATCATCGGCACAACGGCGGCGGGAATGCCGATGGTGGTGCCGGTGAGCCAGAAGGTGAACGGAATGATCGCCGCCATCAGCACCAGAAACGGCAGCGAACGGCCCATGTTGACGATCCAACTCAGCACCCGATGAATGCCGCGATGGGGAAACAGGCCGCGCACCGAGGTGTTGAACAGCACCACGCCGACGATGCCACCGAAGGTGACCACGAACAGCATCACGATCGCCACCATCAATGCGGTTTCGCCCAGAGCGGGTAGCATTAACGCCGGGATTTCTGGCCACGGCGTATCCTGACTCATCACTGATACGCTCATACCGCCTCCCGCAATGGCAACACGCTGCTGGAAACGCTGGCAACTAAGCCCAGCTGTTCCAGCTGCGATAGCAAACGCGCCAACGGCACGCGCTCCTGCTGATAGTGAATGCCCACCTTGAGGCGGCCAGCTTGCAGACCATTCACCTGCTCGACGTGCGCGCCGAGCAGATCAATACGCAAACCAAACTGCTGGCTGAGGCGCGAAATCCAGTCGCTGGCGACTGGCACATCGGTGCGATAGCTCAGCTGCAACACCAGTTCGGCATCGCCCGCCTGCGCCGCCAGCGGGAACAGCCGCTGTCCCAATAGCGAATCGGGTTGTGCCAGCAGCGCTTTCACCACGCCGTACTGCACGATTTGGCCGTCGCGAATCTCCGCTACCGCATCTGCCGCCTGACGCACCGCGTCCATTTCATGAGTGATCAGCACAATCGCCAGCTTGTAGTCATCACGCAGTTTTTTCAGCAGGTCGAGCACGGTGACGGTGGCTTCGGGATCAAGCCCTGACGTCGCTTCATCCGCCAGCAGCACCGACGGGCGCAACGCCAGCGCCCGCGCGATACCAATACGCTGCCGCTGACCACCGGAAAGCTGGCCGGGATAAGCTTTGGCTTTGTGGCTGAGGCCAACACTGTCGAGCAGTTCGCCCACGCGCGCGGCGATATCGCGATCCACCACGCCAAGATAGTGCAGCGGCAAGGCGATGTTCTCCCACGCGGTTTTGCGTTGCAGCAGCGCGGAGGACTGGAACACGGTACCAATTGAGCGACGCGCCTGACGCAGCGCTTCGCCATCCAGACGAGAAAGATCGCTGCCGTTGACGCGGATGCTGCCAGCGCTCGGTTGCTCCAGCAGGCTAATGCACTTCGCCAGCGTCGATTTACCCGCGCCGCTCGGCCCAACTACCGCGGTGATATTGGCTTGCGGCACTTGCAGGCTGATGGATTTCAGTATCTCGGTGATGCGGCCGTCGGGCGCGCGATAGTGTTTACTGAGCTGATCTATTTCGATCATGAGACCTCCTGCGGCGTGGAGGATTTAACGCGATAGCCCGCGCCCGGATGCGGTGCCTGCAGCTGCGGACCGGCAGCGAATAACTTCTCGCGCAGCGTGCCCTGCGCGTACTCTTTTTTGTAGACGCCGCGCTTTTGCAGCTCCGGGATCAGCAGCTCCACCACATCTTCAAAGGTTTCATGCGTCAGGGCGTAGGCGAAGTTGAAGCCATCCACGTCAGTCTCTTCGACCCAGCTTTGCAACTCATCCGCGACGGTTTCCGCGCTGCCGACAATTAGCGGACCAAAACCGCCGATGCCAACCCAATCCGCCAGCGCTTTTACCGTCCACTGACGATCGGGATCGGCGGTGGAGAAGGTTTCGACCGCCGATTGGATGGCGTTGGTGTGGATATATTTCAACACCTGATCCGGCTGATACTGGCCGAAGTCGATGCCGGTCCAGCCCGATACCAGCGCCAGCGCGCCTTCGTAGCTGACCCATCCGGTGTACTCTTTCCATTTCGCCTGCGCCGCCAGATCGGTTTCGCCAACAATCACGGTTTGCAGATTGAAGATTTTGATGCTGTAAGGATCGCGCCCCGCTTCTGCCGCGCGGCGGCGAATATCGGCGACGGTTTTCTTCAGCAGCACTTTCGACGGCGCGGCAACAAACACGCATTCGGCATGTTCTGCGGCAAACTGTTTGCCACGACTCGATGCGCCCGCCTGATACAGCACCGGCGTGCGTTGCGGTGAGGGTTCGCACAGGTGAATGCCCGGCACGTTGAAGAAAGTGCCCTGATGATTGATGGGATGGATTTTACGCGGGTCGCTGAAGATACGGCGTTCGCGGTCACGCAATACTGCATCCTGTTCCCAGCTGCCTTCCAGCAGCTTGTACACCACTTGCAGATACTCGTCGGCGTAATCGTAGCGGCTGTCGTGATCGGTTTGGGTTTTATGCCCAATGTTGCGCGCCCCGCTCTCCAGATAGGAGGTGACGATGTTCCAGCCGATGCGACCTTTGGTCAGGTGATCGAGCGTGGATAAGCGGCGCGCAAACGGATACGGATGCTCAAACGACAGCGACGCCGTAAGACCAAAGCCGAGGTGTTCGGTGACCAGCGCCATTGGCGTAATCAATGCCAGCGGATCGTTGACCGGCACCTGCGTCGCCTGGCGGATCGCCGCATCGCCGTTGCCGTTCAGTACGTCGTAAACGCCGAGCACGTCAGCGATAAACAGGCCATCAAACTTGCCGCGCTCCAGCAGGCGCGCCAAATCGACCCAATACTCCAGATCTTTATATTGCCAGGAACGGTCACGCGGATGCGCCCACAGGCCCGGCGACTGATGTCCGACACAGTTCATATCAAATGCATTCAAGCGAATTTCACGTTGCGATGGCATAGCAATCTCCATAGCGAGGCCGTGATCGTGTTACGACCCGGCGTTCGTCAGTTAATTTTTAGGATGTTGAGAGATTAAAGCGCTGAAGGGGGACATCGCTCGGCGGGAGCGATTTGCAGTTCTTGTAAAATATGCTTCGCCACAGCGGCGGCGTGATCGGCAACCTGCGGCAATCCCATCAGTTCACCGAAGCGCGCACGCGCAGCGGGACCGACGACAAACAGTCGCGCGTTGGGCTGGCCGGTAACATTAAGCGTGTGCGACTGGCTGTCGACATCAATACCAAAACCGAGCAGGTCAGCGCGGATTAACCCTTGCTGGCTGAGCGAGTGCAGCAGCGGCTGGCTGGCGGTTAAGGCTTCATGGCCGGGACCGGTGGTGACAATCAGATGATCGAGACGATGGGTTTCGCTGGCGCCAACGCGCGTGCGTAGCGTGATGTCCAGCTGGTTGCCGACATCAGAGATTTCGCTAAGCCGCGCGGCCAGCACCTTCAAACTGCCCTGCTGACGACGTGCGCTGATCACCGCTGACACCTGCGGCGCGATGCGATAGCGATGCACATCCCACCACGAGCGCAAATGACGGACAAAACGTTGCTGCTCGCGCAGCGGAAGCGATTGCCAGATATCCTGACCTTGCACGCGCACCTGATCGAGCACGCGCTGCCACGGCAAATCCTGTTCAGCGGCACGCGCAACCTCGGCGCGGATATGTCGCAGCCACTGACGTGTGCTGGACGCTTGCTGCGGGGCTAACGTCCATTCCGGCCACTCACCGCTCAGGTTATCGCGTGAAAGCTGTCCACGGCGCGAGAAGGCGATTAACGGGCCACGATGCTGTCGGGTGCCCAATGAAGCCACCACATCCGCCATACTCAAACCGGTGCCGATAATCGCTACCGCGGATTGAGGATTGATGGCGTCCAGTACGCCGTGCTGCCACGGATTGGCAATCAGCGCCGGATGCGCCGAGAACGGTTGCAGCGCACGCGGCAATGATGGCGGCGGATGACTGATCGCTAACGCCAGCACATCACCTTGCAGCGTTTCGCCGTTGCTGAGCAACAGCTGCTCGCCTTCCCACGCCACGGCGCTGGCCTGAACGTGGCGCAGCGTGATGTGCGGATACGCCTGCGCAGCTTGCGCAAACTGTTCTGCCAGATAGCGACCGAACAGGCTGCGCTGCGGATAGACCGCGCCGTCTTCACAGTGCGCTACTGAATCCAGTGAACATTCCGGCTGTTGGCGATACCAGCGGTCAAACGCGCCCTGCTCTTCACCGCTTAACTGCATGCGCGAAGCGGGCACGTTGATGCGGTGCGCCGGCTCCTGCGTAGAATAGGCAACGCCGCCGCCGAGACGGGCGCGCGGTTCGACCACTGTAATCAGTAATCTGCTCGATGAGGTTCGTGCAAGATGAATCGCCAGCGCTGTGCCGCTAAAGCCACCGCCAACAATGATTACCCGAGCCATTGCCTTCTCCTGCATTAGCTGGCGCTCGTCTGTTTTGACGGACGCTTATCGCCACCAATGGTTTCACCAAACGGGCCGGTGTTAATGGTGCGTTCACGCTGCTGCTGCGCGTTAGCCAGCGGTAGCAGCGGTAACAGCAACTCGGCCACGCGATGTGCTTCTTCCAGATGCGGATAACCGGACAGAATGAAGTTGGTGACGCCTAACGCCTGATATTCACGGATACGTTCAGCCACTTGCTCTGGGCTGCCGACCAGCGCTGTGCCCGCGCCACCGCGCACCAGACCCACGCCAGCCCACAGATTCGGCGAGATATAAAGATTGTCACGCGAGCCGTTGTGCAATGCGCTCATCCGTGCCTGACCGGCAGAATCCATACGCGCAAAGATTTTCTGCGCCTGCGCGATGGTCTCTTCATCAAGATGACCAATCAACTTATCTGCCGCCGCTTTGGCTTCTTCTTCAGTCTCGCGCACAATCACATGCAAACGAATGCCATATTCCAGTTTACGTCCGCGCTGCTCTGCACGTGCGCGCACCACTTCCAGCTTCTCGGCAACCTGCGCTGGCGGCTCGCCCCAGGTGAGATAGGTATCGATCTGTTCCGCTGCTACATCAATCGCCGCCTCCGATGAACCACCAAAATAGAGCGGCGGACCCTTTTCCTGCACCGGCGGGAACAGCACTTCCGCGCCTTCAACGTGAATATGTTTGCCTTCGTAATCCACTTTCTCACCGCGCATCAGGCGGCTGTAAACGTCGAGGAACTCTTTGGTGACTTCATAACGTTCACTGTGGTTGAGGAAAATGCCGTCGCCTTTGTTCTCAATTGGATCGCCACCGGTCACCACGTTAATCAATAAACGTCCTTCAGACAGACGATCAAGCGTGGTTGCCATGCGTGCTGCCAGCGTTGGCGGCTGCAGGCCTGGACGCACCGCCACTAAATAGCGCAGACGTTTTGTGATGGGCGCTAACGCCGAGGCCACCAGCCAGGAATCCTCACAGCTTTTGCCGGTAGGAATTAATACGCCGTAAAAGCCAAGATTGTCGGCGGCTAGCGCCACTTGCTGTAAGTAGGGTAAATCGACCGGGCGTCCGCCTTGCGTGGTGCCGAGGTAGCGTCCATCACCGTGCGTCGGTAAAAACCAGAAGACATTAATTTTATCGTTCGCGGAATCGGCCATTATGCTTTTCCTATATAACTTTATTAAAAAATGATCATTTTGAACTGCTTATTTGGTTATATAGCTGTTAGCAGAAAGCGTGCCAGGTTGTTAACTGGCGCGAATCGCCGTATTTCAGAGGGTTAGCGTTGTTGCTTTCGTCATATCGAGTTGCAATTGCAACTCTGACGCAACAGCTATTGCTGCATATGCAACTGCTTATGCTTTTTACATGGTGTTAATAGTCAGCATGAGCATTTAGGTTAACGATATGCTCGTTACAGGACTCATTGCCATGTTAACCACCTATAGCCACACCGATTCACCGCGCTTAGTCGATCCCGCTTCTCTGGCGTTTCAATCGCTGCTGGATAAATTCGCGCCCACAGATGCCACCGTTCTGATTGTCGGCGAAACCGGCACAGGTAAAGAAGTGGTGGCGCGCTATCTGCATCATCACAGCCAGCGACGTCACGGCCCTTTCCTCGCAGTTAACTGCGGTGCTTTGACGGAAAGCCTGGCTGAAGCCGAGTTGTTTGGCCATGAGAAAGGCGCTTTTACCGGTGCGACGCAGTCACATCCCGGCTGGTTTGAATCAGCGCAAGGCGGCACTTTGCTGCTGGATGAGATTGGTGAGCTCAGCCCTTCACTGCAGGTTAAATTATTGCGCGTGCTGCAGGAGCGTGAGATTACGCGCGTGGGCTCGCGTAAAGCGATCAGGGTGGATGTGCGGGTTATCGCGGCTACGCATGTGGATTTGGCGCAGGCGATTCGTGAGCGACGCTTTCGCGAAGACCTGTTCTATCGCCTGAATATTGCGGTGGTGCCATTGCCGCCGCTGCGTCAGCGTCGTGAAGACATTCCGCTACTGGCGCAACACTTCCTCGCCCTCTACGCACGACGTTTAGGCCGTCCGGCACGGCGTCTTTCGCCTGATGCGCTTGAAGCGCTGCGCGAATACAGCTGGCCCGGCAATATCCGTGAACTGGAGAACACACTACATAACGCCGTATTGCTGAGCCGCGAAGAGACGCTGACGCCCGCACAGCTGCGACTTGCTGGTTACAGTGAACATGGTTTTAGCGAGTCCAACGATTCCACGCTCGACAGTTTTCTTCAGCAGCAGCTAACCAGCCAGCCGCAACAACTGTTTGATCGCGTTATCAGCAGCCTGATTAGCAATGCGCTGTCGATGACAGATCAGAATCAAACCCAGGCCGCGGCGCTATTAGGTATCAGCCGCCACACCTTGCGCACGCATCTGGCGAATCAGGGAATGATTAAAGGAAGGCGCAAAGCGCCGGTAACTGCATCAACATCCAATGTGCACGGGACGCAGGAGCGTGAGTTGCGGATTGGCTATCAGAAGTTTGGCAATCTCGGGGTGTTAAAAGCCCGTCAAAGCCTCGAACACTGTTTCGCTCAGCAAGGCATTAGCGTGTTGTGGAGTGAGTTTCCCGCCGGGCCACAGCTGCTGTATGCGCTGCAAAACAACGAAATCGACTTTGGTACGACCGGCGAAGTGCCGCCGATCTTCGCCCAGGCGAGTGGCAATGCGGTGACTTATATTGCCTGGGAGCCGCCAGCGCCGAGCAGCGTTGGCATCGTGGTGCCGCATGACAGCGATATTCGCACCATCAGCGATCTGCGCGGTAAGCGCATATCGGTTAATAAAGGCTCGAACGTTCACTGGCTACTGCTGCAGTTACTGGAAGAAGCGGGCATTGGTCTGGATGAACTCAAAGTGGTGTATACGCCGCCGAAATATCCGCTGACCGCCAGTGATTATCTTTCGGTTGATGCCTGGATGATGTGGGATCCGTTGCTCAGCGCTGCAGAGAGCAATCCCGAGCTGCGGGTTTTGGTTAATGGTGAAGGGCGCGTACGTAATCATCAGTTCTATCTGGCGCGGCGTGATTACGTTGAACAGCACGATGACATCCTCAGACAGCTGGTGGAAAGTTTGCAGCAAACGGGTTTGTTCATCGATAGCCATCGCCACGAAGCGTCTATGTTATTGGCTCAGGAGCTTGGCTTGGAAATCGCATCAGTTGAACGTGCCTTGACTCGTCGCAGCCACAAAACGCGTGCAATGGCCTTCGAAGTGATCAAAGAGCAGCAGACCATCGCCGATCGATTTTATGCGTTGGGGCTGATTAATAAACCGGTGCGCGTGCGCGATGCGGTCTGGCAATTTTCATCAGCGCTAGCGTTGATTGAGTAAGGTTAGTCTTGAAAGTTATCCACGTTTTCTGTGGATAAATCATTGAATATCATCTGGCTAATCTCGCTTAGGGACTTTTGATGATGGCTGAAATTACGGACTTTATTGGCGATTTCAGCCTGAAATTTTATCTAAAACTCCTTATGTTTCATATTAATAGAGATGAAATCGCTTAGGCGAGCAGATGAAATTTCATTCGGTGGTTTGACGGTATTTCTGCTTTGACTGGCTGTTGCCGCTTTAGCGCACAGCTGGTTAAATTGGCTGCAGTTAGTTAATCGGCATTGGTGATTTATTAACGAATACTTTGGGCTGCTGGCTGAAACTGTGGCGATTTCAGGCTGAAATTTCCGCAGCGACAATCGATATTTCATACAGTTAGCGATGAAATGGCGCTGGCGAGGCAATGAGAAGGGCATAAAAAAACCGCCCGGAGGCGGCATTTCACTTACTGATTAAGATACTTATTGAGCGTCTCGTTAATCACCTTATCCAGCTCTTCCTGCAACTCTTTTGACTGGCGATTAAACTCGTAGCTGAACATGCGTCCTCGCGTTTTCTTACGCGCAAAACGATCTTTATCGGCGAAACTCCATAATGGCGTCGCCACGGTTTTGTCTTTCGCCGGTGACTGAATCAGCGTCTGGCTGCCGTTACGCACTAAACGCAGAATGCCATTCTTCACTTCGTCTTCGGCCAATCCATCGCGCGCGCATACAGTATCAACATCCATACCGATAGTATCGATCAGGGCATCAACGGTTTGTCCGGTTTCCTGCAGCTTCTCATACGCCTGCAGCAGCGATTTATAGTCAGGATAGGTCAGCTCAGAATGATTCGGGAACAGCGTCACCAGCTCGAGCGGCACGCTCGCCGCCTGCAATGCACGCGTTACTTTGGCTTGTGATAAGCCTTCAGTTTGCGCAATCTCTTTCTGCGACAATCCACTCTCTTTAAGCGACAGCAAACGCATGCCTACTTCACGCAGATTGTGCTCACGTGCGGTCTGAATATCCTGCGCTAAACGACGCGCTTCTTCCGCCGAGATAGCGACGTCAGTGACCAGCACATCCAGCCCGGTTTTGCAGTGCAGAGCCGCTGCACGACGACGTGAACCATCGAGAATCTCAATGCGGTCGTCACGCTTTACGCCAATCGCCGGGAAAAATTGCTGCAATTTGATGGTGCGAATGATATCGCGCAGCGATTCTGGCGTCAGGCCAGACTGATCGCGGCCATTGGTTTCCATCTTAACGAAGGTTTTCTCTTCAATTTCCTTCGCCGGGATGTGCTCCAGCGTGAACAGGGCGCGTTTACCCGTCGCCAGAATAAATGTCTGAGAATGGCCATCGGCGCTTTCCTCAGTTTGCAATGGTGTCTGGCTGAAGGTTCGGCCAATGGTGATTCTTTTTGCGCTCATAGTAACCTCAGTTCAGGCGAATGAATTCAATACGGTCAAATACGGCTTTCGCGAAATCTTCCGCCGCTGAACGCGCATTCTTTAAGGCTTCAGTGCTGCCCACGTAGGTTGATGGATTGGCTGAGATAACCGTATCAAACGACTCTCCGCAGCGCTCAAAGCCATCCAGACGCGGCAATGCAGCATCAAGCATATCGCCGCCAAAAATCTCTTTCGCCAGGCTGTGACACAGCTTGTGGTCCGCTTTATTCGACAGTTTAGACATAAAGCCAATGTTGCCCTGCAAACGGCAGGCTGCACCCGATTCTTCAATGATGCCAATCAACTCCGGCAAACGCGTTAAGTACTTCAGCGTGGAGTGGAAATCCACCTGCGCGGGCGGCACCGGCGTCATCAGTAAGTCTGAAGCTGCAATGGCATTCTTCAGGAAGGCATCAAGATGCGGGCCGCTGTCGATAAAGATAAAGTCATAATCTTTCTTCAGCTTGGCCACCACGTTGTCATACAGCACCGCGTGGATGTTCTGATCGGGCAGGTGAGCGGCACACAGCTCTTCCCAACGCGAGGCAATAAAGGCGTCATCAATTGACGCCGGCAGCACATCGACGCCCGGAATAATTGAGGAAACGATAAACTCGTTGAGCAACTCTTCGCGGCTGACGTTCTGCAGCATCGCCTGTGCGGCGGTCGCTTCCACTAATCCCACTGAACGTTGATGGTTCAGGAACATGGTGGCGGAAGATTGCGGGTCCAGATCGATGACCAGAATACGTAAATCTTCAAACAGCAGATGCGGATGCGCACGTAAGGCATGTGCCAGCGAAACGGTAGAAACCGTTTTCGAAACGCCGCCCTTGAGATTGCCAACAAAGATGCTGAAGGCTTCATGGTGGCGATCGCGGTACTTAGGAACACCGCGATGGTGATAGATATCGATGATGTTCTGAATCGACATCGCATACTTGGTTGAGCTGCCCGCTGCACGTTTATCGAACGGATAACCGTTCTCTTCCATCTCGTTGACAGCGTAATCCACGCTCGCACGCGTCAGTTTAGGCAGTTTGGCTAACGCCGCTTTAGCGTAAACCTGATAGAACGTGTTTTCCCGCAACTCTTCTTTCTGCGCCTGAATCTGTTCAGTCAGGCTCATCAGCATTCTTTCTGAACGTTGTGCAACCTTCAGAACTTGCTTCTCATCGTTAGCCATACTTGCTCCACACATGTAGGATTTATGACTTTATACATAAATCCAGCACACGAGGCAAATATATATCTTCTACACAGGAAGAATAAGTTATGTGAAAACACCTTGATTAAGAGCGGTTTAACGCAAAGATTCACTGTAATCAGCGATCGTAATTTAGTCATTCCGTTTTTTTGTACGATTTTGCACCGCCGATTTTATGTTCATTGGGACAAAGATTCACTGTAGTCAGTAGCGGATTTCTATTCTGTATGCTTTTAAACAGAGAAAGGAGAAGGGTGATTGCGGCTGAAATTGCTGGAACATTCACTGTAATCAGTTAGCCGATGAGCGTCGATGTTCAACATTCACTGCAATCAGTAAAAGGTTCACTGTAATCAGCAAGCAGTGGCTGAAGATTCACTGTAATCAGTAGATGCTGTGTGGAAGTAAAAAGCAGGCGAGATAATAACGGTAAGTATCAGGCTAGTGGATGTTCACTGTAATCAGTAAATCCCGAAGACTTTTTTACGTAACGCCAAACGTTCACTGTAATCAGTAAAAGCCTTGTACTCTTCATCAGCAAAGATTCACTGTAATCAGCAGAGGTTATCGCGCTTCGATTTACCGTTCACTGTAATCAGTAAGTCAAATCGGCCAGACTGAGAGAACATTCACTGTAATCAGTAAAAGTTATGACGCTGTGCAGAACGTTCACTGTAATCAGCAAAGCCAGGCAAGCATGTTAAGACAAACGTTCACTGTAATCAGTAGAGCGTCATTTGCCGACAAACGGATGTGCCTGAAATCGCCATAAGCGATACAGCGAAATACCCAGAATGTTGTCTACAACATTCACTGTAATCAGTACACGTATCACGTTAAATGGCTTGCTTGATTACAGCTGAGTTAACGTAATGTTCACTGTAATCAGTAAAAACACACTGCAGATCTAAACGCCCAACGTTCACTGTATTCAGTAAAAACGACGCGTTGAGCGAGTTTGTTTCATGCTGCAAACTCGGCAGGGCAGGGGGACGAGTTGGTAACGTTCACTGTAATCAGTGACAGCGTGACGTGCGCTTCAAGCAGCATATAAGCGTCAGTACAGACGTCTCTCGCTACCATTCACTGTAGTAAGAAGACAGGCCAAACGTTCACTGTAATCAGCGTTGTGACCAACCCTGTCACTTTTACTGGCTGTATTAACAGTTAAACTGCTGATTACAGTGAATCACGTTAGAACCGGCTTTGTTGATACTTATAAATCATGAAGTTGCATTTGATCGTTCACTGTATTCAGCACGCAGCGCTGAGATTAGCATTCACTGTAATCAGTGAAAGCGATCGCTCGAACAAACGTTCACTGTGATCAGTAGAAAGGCGGTGAAAAGGGAATCAGAGTGAAGAGTTACCGCCCTTGTAAGTACTCACTATCTTTATAAGTAGCTAAGAAAGGCTACCACGTGGTTGAAGACATCACAGAAGACATGACAAAAGCAGAAGGCTTCTGATTACAGTGAACGTTGCTGATTACAGTGAATTACGCGAGGACAGCTGATTGCAGTGAATGTTAGCGGAACAGCATGTGTCACTTTTGCTCAAAAAGTGACACAGCTTGAAGGGGATTACTGACTACAGTGAACGGCAAAATCACTCTTCAAACTCGATATCTTCCAGCGAATCGATACTTTCAAGATTGCTGATGCCGTCGAGTTTTGGCGTCCTGCTGTGGATGATGAAGAACACCGAGCGGCCGCGTTTCACTTCCGAATAGTCGAGATAGCCGATCTCTTTGAGCTGTTCCATCGCACGTCGCACCACGTGGTTTTGCGTGGTGGTTTTCGAGCCCAGGTTTAAACGCATACGCAAACGCGCCAGAGAAATGGGTGCCGGATTCGTTGGCAAACTTTCGAGATAGGTATACAACGCCTGAGCCGATTCTTTACGCTTCAAACGTGAAATGGCTCGCAGCTGAAGTAACACTTTATGGTCGAAATTATAGAGCTCGAACAACTTCGGATCGGCCTGGATGCGCACCAGATCCTTTTCACGATCGTAATACGCCGATTGCACAAGGTGAGTGTGATAGGCTTTGCCATTACCTTCAAAGGACAACGTATTGGTCGCAATGCGTCGCAGAGAGGCATCTAAGCGCTTACGTAGCGCAGCCGAAGAGTTTGCCGAAGGGATCCCGCACATCTTAACGAAATCGATAAACGGCAGCGTCACGGTGTCGCCCTTTGACGGATAACGCGAGAAAGACTGAATAATACCGGCCCAGGTTTTGAAATCATTATCCATGTCCAGCCTTGCGCCGGTAATGGTAATTTTTTCATAGCCTTCCGATTTCACTAAAGAAAGGTTCTTCAGCTCTTTCGTTGCATCCGTCGATGCCATCGCGCCTGACTTACCGCGCGCGGTGGACTTCAATGTAGGAACAAACAGACCAAGGCGCATTAAAGCGACCGGTTGTACGGTGTTATTTTTATTGGGGTGGAGTTGAATAACTTCACCGCTGTTTTTTGTCACCGACAGAAAAGGCTCGAGTAACGCCTTGTTTTCACTCTCTTTATCTGCCATAGCCTGAGATCTTCATTCTGTGGATGAAAAGGGTCGTTTTCTGATTACAGTGAACATTAACACTGTTTATAGTGAACATTCTACTCTCTATAGTGAATAAACTACTGACTCCAGTGAACACTTTACTCATTATAGTGAACGCGATCACCTTCTGAGCCCTTGTGGGGTGCGGCCTGCGACGATCGGGGATCTCTTAGGATCTCTTTAAGATCTCTATATGATCTTTCTTTAAGATCTAATCACTGTATAACTTAATAACGCCAGGACTGAAGCGGCTTTAGACCGGCAAAATGTTTAAAACAGCCCTATCGCAATAACATCCTGTTTGATCCCACCAAATCATCAGTTATAGGCGATCAGGATCCTTCAACTTCTCCATAAATGAACAACTTCCTCATTATTATTCATTTTTAAGAAACTATATCCCGGCGTAAAGTGACCTTCATCGAACATCACATCACTTATGACGAGGACATCATTCATGACTGACAACGTTATCTCCCGCAATCCTACTACCGGCGAAATCCTCGCAACCTATCCGCTGCAGAGCGCAGCCGAGTTGGAAGCCACATTGCAGCAAAGTGCTGATGCCTATGCAGAGTGGCGCTATACCGCAATGCCACAGCGAGTGAAAGTACTTCGTCAACTGGCAGAACAGATTCGCCAGCGTCAGGATGAGCTGGCGACGATGGCCACGCTGGAAATGGGCAAACCTATCGCTCAGGCTCGTGCTGAAGTACTGAAATGCGCCAATCTCTGTGACTGGTATGCAGAGCATGGCCCGGCGATCCTGGCCGACAAACCCACGCTGGTGGAAAACCAACAAGCGTGGCAGTCATTTCGTCCGCTCGGTGTGATCCTCGCCGTGATGCCATGGAACTTCCCTTACTGGCAAGTTCTGCGCGGCGCAGTCAGCATGTTGCTGGCGGGCAATACCTATGTGCTGAAGCACGCGCCAAGCGTAATGGGATCCGCCAACCTGATGAAGTCACTGTTTGATGCCACTGAACTGCCTAAAGGCGGCTTTACCGTGATCAACGTCGATAACGATGGCGTTTCAGCCGCGATAAAAGATCCGCTTATTGCCGCTGTAGCAGTAACCGGCAGCGTGCGTGCAGGCGGTGCAATTGCAGCGCAAGCCGGTGCGGTACTGAAGAAAACTGTACTGGAGCTGGGCGGCGCGGATCCTTTCATCGTGCTGGCGGATGCAGACCTTGATGCTGCAGTGGCCTCAGCGGTCACAGGACGCTATCAGAACACCGGACAGGTTTGTATGGCAGCCAAGCGGTTCATCATTGAAAAAAGTGTCGCAGAAGCGTTTGAGGCGCGTTTCAGCGCAGCGGTGCAGGCATTGAAGATCGGTGATCCTTTGGCAGAAGAAACCTACATCGGCCCAATGGCGCGTTATGATCTGCGTGATGAGCTGGATAGTCAGGTACAGCAGACCATCAAGGAAGGCGCACGTCTGGTATTAGGCGGCCATAAGATCGACGGCCCAGGCAACTATTACGCCCCGACGATCCTCGCCGATGTCACACCAGCCATGACTGCTTTCCAGCAGGAGATCTTTGGGCCGGTTGCTGCAATTACCGTCGCTCGTGATGCACAACACGCACTTGAACTGGCTAACGACAGCGAATTCGGCCTGAGTGCAACAGTGTGGAGCGGTAACGAAGCGCTGGCCAACGAACTGGCGGAAAAACTGGAGACTGGCGCGGTATTTATCAACGGCAATGGCGCATCAGATCCTCGAGTTGCGATTGGTGGCGTGAAGAAGAGCGGCTATGGCCGTGAACTGTCGAGCTTTGGCGTCCACGAATTCTGTAACATTCAGACGGTTTGGAAAAACCGCCGCTAAGTATTACAGGGCGCGTCAGGCGCGCCCTCATTTCCATCCCACGCATCCAGTTACCTCCCGTCTCAGACCGTTGCACATCGGTTAAAATGTTGTGGACGAGTTCAAAAAATCCATCAATGGTATTATAAAGGTATTATTTCTGGTGTTAGATTTGCCTCCACCTACACCGGGGAGTCCTTTTAAATGAAAACAACAATCCCAAAACTGTCGTTCATGATGTTTCTTGAGTGGTTTATCTGGGGCGCATGGTTTGTGCCGCTCTGGGCATTTCTCAGCAAAAACGGCTTCTCGCCGGTTGAGATCGCCTGGTGCTACGCCTGTACTTCGATAGCCGCCATCCTGTCACCGATCCTTGTCGGATCGCTGGCCGATCGCTTCTTCCAGGCGCAAAAAGTGTTGTCGCTGCTGACGATTGTCGGATCGATTTTGATGTTCTTCGCAGCCCAGCAAACGCATTTCGGCGGTTTCTTCCCGCTGCTGCTGCTGTATGCACTCACTTACATGCCAACCATCGCCTTAACCAATAGCATCGCGTTTTCGCACGTCGCGGACGTGGAGCGTGATTATCCGCGCATTCGCGTCATGGGCACACTTGGCTGGATCGCGTCCGGCATCGTTTGTGGTTTCCTGCCGCCGCTGCTGGGCTATGGCGATATCTCAGCCAGCAACGTGCCATTATTGATCACCGCCGCAAGCTCGCTGTTATTGGGCATTTTTGCCCCGACGCTGCCCGCCACCGAGCCGAAAAGCACCGGCAAATTCAGCCTGCGCGTGGCGCTTGGTCTGGATGCGCTGCATCTGCTGAAGGATCGCAGCTTCCTTGTGTTCTTCGTCTGCTCCTTCCTGTTCAGCATGCCGCTGGCGTTTTACTACATCTTCGCCGAAGGCTATCTGACGGAAGTCGGCTTGCCGCACGCTACCGGTTGGATGACGCTCGGCCAGGTTTCAGAGATCTTCTTCCTGCTGGCGCTGCCGTTCTTCATCAAACGCTTTGGCATTGGCAAAGTGCTGTTGCTGGGATTAACCACTGCCGCACTGCGCTATGTGTTCTTTGTGTTCGGTGGCGATCAAAACATGCTGACTTACGGCTTGCTGTTCATGGGCATTCTGCTGCACGGCGTCAGCTACGATTTCTACTTCATCACCGCTTACATCTACGTTGATAAGAAAGCGCCAGTGGCAATGCGTAATGCCGCGCAAGGGCTGATCACGCTGGCCTGTCAGGGCATCGGCAGCCTGCTCGGTTACCGCCTTGGCGGCTATCTGATGCAGGAAATGTTCGCCTACGACCAGCCCCGCAACGGCCAGACCTTTAACTGGGCCGGCATGTGGATGTTTGGCAGCGTGATGATCGTAATGATCACCATCGCCTTTATCGTCCTGTTCCGCGACGGCAAAAAACGCAGCGATGAACTTACCGCTTTCGAAAATTCAGCAACCGCTGACAGCCATAAATAAGGGATTTCACCATGACGATGACAACGCAGGAAAAACGGATTTTAGGCGCGTTTTACGGCCAGGCGCTGGGCGATGCGATGGGCATGCCATCGGAATTGTGGCCGCGCTCACGCGTAAAGCAGCACTTTGGCTGGATCGATCGCTTCCTGCCAGGTCCGGCTGAAAACAACGCCGCCTGCTACTTTGGCCGTGCGGCCTTTACCGATGACACTTCGATGGCGCTGGCATTGGCTGATGCGATCCTGTCTCATGATGGCGAGATCAACGCGGAAACCATTGGCGCGAATATTTTGCAGTGGGCTGAGTCGTTTGATGCCTTCAACAAGAACGTGCTTGGACCGACCTCAAAAATCGCGCTCAACGCCATGAAAGCCGGCACGCCGGTGTCGCAGCTGGAAAATAACGGCATGACCAACGGCGCAGCGATGCGCGTGTCACCGCTCGGCTGTCTGCTGCCAGCTCGCGATTTATCCGCTTTCATCGATGCCGTGGCTCTGGCATCGAGCCCAACGCATAAATCGGATGTGGCGATTTCTGGTGCGACGGTAATTGCGTGGGCTGTTTCACGCGCCATTGACGGTGCCAGCTGGGCAACGATCCGCGATGAACTGCCCGCGATCGCTCGCGCGGCGCAGGAAAAGCGTGTCACCACCTTTAGCGCGTCGATGGCGGCACGCCTCGAACTGGCGTTAAGCGTGGTCGCGCAGGGCAGGGGCGTGGAATCCACCCTGCAGCAGATTTACGATCTGGTGGGCACCGGCACCAGCACCATTGAATCAGTACCGGCGGCGATTGCGATGGTGGAATTGGCCGAGACCGATCCCAATCGCTGCGCGATCCTTTGCGCTAACCTCGGCGGCGATACCGATACCATCGGCGCGATGGCGGTGGCCATTTGCGGCGCGCTGCACGGTATCGACAGCATCGACGTTGCCTTGAAAGCCGAGTTGGATGCCGCTAACGCGCTGGATTTCACCCGCTACAGCGCTGCATTTACGCGTTTCCGCCAGCAGCGCGAGGCCGCTTATGCTAACGCCTGATGATCTGCAGAGACTTGAAGGCCGCCTGCCGGTGTGTGTGATTGGTGCGGCGGTGGTTGATGTGATTGCTGATGCTTACTCGTTGCCCCATCGTGGCAGCGATATTGAGCTCCACCAGCAAGGCGTCAACGTGGGCGGCTGCGCGCTGAATGTGGCGATTGCGCTGCACCGGCTTGGCATTCCTTCCATCAATGCGCTGCCGCTCGGCAACGGCACATGGGCGAGCATTGTGCGGCAGAAGCTGACGGAATATGGCATTCACAGCGTGCTGGAAACGGCGAAGGGCGATAACGGCTGGTGTTTAGCGTTAGTGGAACCCGATGGCGAGCGTACCTTCTTGTCAGTGAGTGGCGTGGAAAATCAGTGGGATGCGGCGCTGCTCGGCACGCTGCCGCAGCCGGCCAATCGCTGGATCTACCTTTCCGGCTATCAGCTCACCAGCAAAAGCGGTGATGTGCTGATCGACTGGCTGGAGCAGCAAAGCCAGCCGTATCAGCTGCTGGTGGATTTCGGTCCGCGTCTGGCGGATATCGGTGATGTGCAATTCGAACGCATCATGGCGTGCCATCCACTGATTACAGTGAACAGACAGGAAGCCGAACTGCTGTGGCATGAACGTTTGAATCAAACAGAACCCTTTGATGCGAAAAAGTTAATGACGTGCTGGCAACAGCGATTTGGTGACGCGATGGTGGTGCGACTTGATAGCGAAGGCGCCGGTTTCGTTAACGCGGAGTCGCAAGGCTGGATACCGGCGCTGCCGACAAAAGTGGTCGATACCATCGGCGCAGGCGACAGCCACGCGGGTGGATTATTGGCGGGATTAGCGTCGGGTTGGTCGCTGGCAGAAAGCGTTGCGCTCGGCAACGCGGTGGCGTCTTATGTGGTGTCACAGCGCGGCGGCGATTGCGCGCCCGATCGCGCCACGTTAACGGCTTACTGGCAGCAGCGCCTTACTCCGCAATAAACACATACATATCGCTACGACAGTAGCTAATGCTGTACTCCAGCGGATTGCCCTGCGCATCTAACGCCAGCTGCTTGATCACCAAAACAGGCACGTTGTCGGGCAGGGCGATCTGCTGCTGCAGCGCCTCATCAGGCATGCGAGCACTCACTCTGCTTTGCGATTTTACCGGCAGAATTTGTTGCTGGTGGAAATAGTCGTACAGCGAAATACCAATCTCATCCGCATCGGCGATGTAGCGCGCCGGCACCCAGGATTCTTCTACCGACACCGCTTGCTGATCGACATAACGAATGCGCTTGAGTAAATACACGTCGCTGCCTTTGTTCAGCCCCAATTTCTCAGCGATTTCTGCATCGCAATGGATTTTGCTTTTGTTAATCCATACGGTGTCGGGCTTTTTACCACGCAAGACCGCTTGCTGCGACAAGCCTTTCGGCTCTTTAAGCGAATACTCGAACTGGCTGCAGATTTGCGTGCCGTAGCCACGCGAGCGCAACACCACGCCCTCTTTTTCCAGCGCATCCATGGCTTTACGCACGGTAATGCGCGAAATGCTCAGCGACTGGCTGAAGTCACGCTCACTCGGCAGGATCTCTTCATGCACTAACACGCCGTCGCGCACCGCATCTTTGATTGCAGTGGCAAAGCGTTTGTACAGCGGCGTGCGGCTGTCATCGGCAAGGGTAGAAGTAAGCCGCGAAAATAGTGCAGTTTGGTCGGTCATAGCGGGCGTATTCACTCATTTTGGTAAGCGGCAGAACGTCTATGATACTGACTTTCAGGCGATTGGGATACGCCAGCAAGCGCATGAAAATTGATCTTACCCGTAAGCATGACTATAGTAATGCTTACGGGTAAAAAGTGGCAAGGAAGCGACTATGGGAATTTATCTCACGCCAGAATTTCAGGAAGAGCGTTTAAAAGCACGCATCAACGATAAAATTTTGTGTAAGGCAGCGATGTCCATTTTTGCCGGACTTCACGGCGATTGCCTGGGCCGATTTACTTATAAGAAGCGAGTCGGTTTACCTGGCGTCGGTGCTTCTCATGGGGCGCGCTGCATAGTTTTTTCAATGATGGGAAGAATCTTTACTTCTTTGATATGTATTTAAAAAGCCAGCTTTCGAAGAAGAAAGGCAAAGAGTTAGAAGACGATGAAATTGATGCCTATTGCAGCATCGCGCGAGATTTCATTGCTATGCCCGACGAGCTAATCGAGGCGTTAGTTAAAGTTAAAGAGTTGATTGAGGTAACCTGTAATGAGTGATCGTTTAAAAAAAATCCAGAGCATGGCGCAACGCTATAACCAGCTTGGCGCAGTGAAAGATGAAACAGTTGCCGAAATTAACGCTGCTATAGAAGCGCGTAACATTCCTCCAGTACGTACGATGAGTGGTATAGAAATTAAAGCGGTGCGACTGCGCTGGAATATGTCGCAAGCAGCGCTGGCGTTAACCACCGGAATGTCAGTGGAAAGTGTATCCAAGTGGGAGCGCAACGAAAGCAAGCCAAACAAAGCGGCATTACGCATTCTCAACACGATTGAAGATAAAGGGCCAGCCGTCTTTATCCTCTAAACAATAAAAGCCCCATTGGGGCTTTTAGGCATAAATCCGAACTCAACGCTCATCAAACGGCACGCCGCCTTTCGACTTATGATGTTTTGGCGTTTCGATGATGGAAACCGTTACTGAATTAGCATCGATCTCAAACGAATCTGCCACCGCCGCGGTGACGGCTCTCAACAACTTCTTCTTCTGCTCAACCGTGCGACCTTCTGCCGCATACACAACGATTTCTGGCATATCTGCTGCTCCTAAAAGTAAACGTTCGTTTTCAGCATACCGCAGCCAAAGCGTTGCGTGCAGCGTCAATCCTCCGTCTTCGCCCGCAATCTGTGTTGAAATGTGTATTGTTATGTTATAACGTAATTAACTCATTTAATATGTAGCGGCTTCAGTCGGAAATCATAATGAAATCAATGAAAAAATTGCTTATCGCTTCGGCGTTAGGCCTGGCTTCTTACGCCTCAATGGCGGCTGAACATCAGGATAAACCGGTGCGCATTGCGGCACCGTTCGAAATCAAAGGCGCCGATCCGGCGCTCTCCGGCGACATTTTGTTGCGAATGGATGTGGTGGAAACGCTGGTGGAAGTGAACGAACGCGCCGAGCCCATTCCGGCGCTGGCGCAAAGCTGGCAGGTATCGGCAGATGGACTGCAATGGCAATTGAATTTGCGTCCCAACGTGCGTTTCCATGATGGATCGCCATTGGATGCCGCCGCGGTGGTGAAATCACTCAACACCGCGCGCAGCAAAGCGGGTCTGCTGGATAAAACGCCGATCACCGCTATCAGCGGGGAAGGGCAACGCGTCACCATCACCTTGAGCGAACCATTTACGCCGCTGCTTTCGGTGTTAGCAGAAAGCCGTTCCCAGATTCTGGCGTTGGCAAGTTGGGATGCGCAGGACAACATCACCCGCATCATCGGCAGCGGCCCGTTTATGCTGACGTCATTCCAGCCGCCGCAATCGCTGGCAGTAAAACGTTTTGACGATTACTGGGGCGAAAAGCCGGCGATTGCGGCTGCCAGCTATCTCTCTTCCGGGCGCGCCGAAACCCGCGCCTTGCTGGCGGAAAGCGGCGACGCGGATTACGTATTCAACCTGGATGCTGCCAGCCGTCAGCGTTTAGCACGCAAGCCAGCGCTGCAACTGCCTGCTATCCCGGTGCCGCGCACGCTGATGCTGAAACTCAATGCGAGCGATCCGCTGTTAGCCGAACAGCCGGTGCGTGCAGCGATCAGCATGGCGATTGACCGTAACGCGTTGGCGATGGCGGTATTGCGTTATCCGGGCGCGGCCAGTCAGTTATTCCCGCCGAATATGGGCGAATGGCACAACAGCGCACTGCAACCGCTGCAGTTCATTCCGCAGCAGGCGGCACAGCAACTGCAGGCGGCGGGCTGGAAAATGGGTGCAGATGGCGTATTAACACGTGACGGTCAGCGTTTCAGTGTGACGCTGTTGACGTTCCCCGATCGTCCCGAACTGCCGCTGATCGCGATGGTTATCCAGCAGCAGCTGCGTAAAGTCGGCATTGAAGTGAAAATCAACTCCACCAACGCCAGCGAAATCCCGGCGCAGCATCACAGCAATCGTCTGCAACTGGCGCTGTTTTCCCGCAACTTTGCGCTCACGCCTGACCCAACCGGCACGTTACTGCAAGATTATGCGGAAAAGGGCGGTGACTGGGGCGCAATGAACTGGCATCCGACTGGTTTTAGCGCGGCGTTGCATACCTTGACGCAATCCACCGATGCGGCCGAACGTGCGCAGGCACGAAACCTGATCACTGCGTCCTTACAGCAGGATTTACCGGTGATCCCGATTGCCTGGTATCAACTCGCGGTCGCCATTAACAGCAAGCTGAAAAACGTCACGCTCGATCCATTTGAACGTCACTTTGGTCTGCGCCAGATGCAGTGGGAGCAATGATGTTCAAACTTGTTGGCTGGCGCGTAGCGCAGGCAGGTTTTGTGGTGTTGGCGGTGGGATTACTCACCTGGTTTTTAGTGCAGTCCTTGCCCGGCGATATGGCATGGCGTATTGCCAGCGGACGTTATGGCTACGATCGTGTGGATGCCAACGCGGTAGCGCGGGTGCAGCAGGAACTGAGCGGATCGCTGCAGCAGGGCAGCGCGTTGCTGCACTGGTTATTGGATCTGCTGCAATTCAACTTTGGTCGTTCGCTGGTCTCCGGCGAACCGGTGATGGATGAACTGCGCTGGCAGCTGAGTCAAACGCTGGCGCTAGCAGGTTCATCGCTTTTCCTGACGATTCTGTTCACCTTGCCGCTGGGTATTTGGGCGGGATGTCACGCCAATGGCAAGCTCGACCGCGCATTGTTCTGGCTGAGCGCGCTACTGAAATCGGTGCCGCATTTTGCGCTTGGTATGCTGTTGATTGTCCTGCTGGCGCTGCAGCTCGATTGGCTGCCCAGCGCTGGCCACGGCGAGCTGCGTCACTTTCTGTTGCCATCGTTGACGCTGGCATTGTCGCTAACCGCGGTGGGCGTGCGCGTGGTGCGTGAAGCCACGTATCAGGTTGTCAGCTCGGGCTATTACCGCTGGGGCGCGCAGAAAGGATTAGCGCCCGCAACGTTATTGCGGCGTCATGGATTGCGCAACCTCGCATCGCCGGTATTGACCTGGTTCGGCATGCAGTTTGTCTGGTTGGTGGAAGGCGTGGTGGTGGTGGAAACGCTGTTTGCCTGGCCTGGCATTGGTCACGCGCTGGTGCATGCTATCTTCGCCCGCGATGTGCCGGTGATTCAGGCCAGCGCCATGACGCTCGGGCTGCTGTTCGTGCTGCTGAATATGCTGGTGGATGCGGGTTGTCATCTGCTTGATCCCAGAGGAGCGCGCGCATGACAATTTCATTTTCGCGTCTGATTGGCCTGCTGCTGTTGTGTTTGCTGCTTGGCTTCGCCTTCCTGCTGCCCCTGATTCATCACGGCGATCCGCTGGAACAGGATCTGCTGCAAATGCTGCACACGCCGAGCGGCGGCAATCTTCTCGGGTTCGATCATCTTGGTCGCGACATGCTGCCGCGCCTCAGTGCCGCGTTGCGCCTTTCGCTCGGTCTCGCGGCGTTGTGTGTGATGAGCGCGCTGCTGGCGGGCGTGCTGGCTGGCGTATTCAGCGCGCTGTATGGCGGCTGGCTGGATCGCCTGCTCAGCATGCTCGGCGACATGTGTCTGGCGCTGCCGGGATTGCTGCTGGTGCTGCTGTTAGCGGCGATTGCGCCGGATTCTCCCGGCATGTTGTGGCTGGGGATCTCGCTGGTGCTGTGGGTGGAGTTCTTCCGCGTTACGCGCGCAACCTTGCGCCCGATTGTGCAGGCGCCCGGCATGCAGGCCTCAAAGCTGCTCGGTTTTTCGGCGTTCTACCGTTTCCGCCGTCACCTGTGGCCCGCGTTAGCACCGGTATTAACCACGTTGACTCTGTTCTCGTTCAGCAGCGCCATCATGGCAGTATCGGCGCTTGGCTTTATCAGCGTCGGCGTACGTCCGCCCACGCCAGAACTGGGATTGATGATGACCGAACTGCTGCCGTTCGCCTGGGAAGCGCCGTGGCTGTTAATGCAGCCGGTAATCGCGCTGTTTCTGCTGTTGATCAGCCTGAATCTGTTAGTGAAAGAGGATCGCAAATGAAAGGATTACAGGCTATCGGCATCGCTGTCACAGCCGCCAGCGCCACGCTGGTGGAACCGGTTGATTTCACCTTGCAGCCCGGACAACCGCTGACTTTGCTAGGTGAAACCGGTTCAGGTAAAAGCCTGCTGGCACAAGCAATCATGGGCATTTTGCCCGACGATTTACAGGCCTGTGGCACGCTGATCATCAACGAACAACGTTTTACCCTGCCGCAGGATGCCGGTTTGTTGCGTGATTTATGGGGCCGCACGTTAGCGTCGTTACCGCAGGAGCCGTGGTTGTCGCTGGATCCCACCATGTCAGTGCTGCAGCAGGTTGCGGAAGGCTATCGTTATGTTCGCGGACAGGCGAAAGCCGCCAGCGCCAGCGCCGCCCGCCGCGATTTACATCAGCTTGGTTTACAGGACGCAGCACCTCGTTTTCCGTGGCAACTCTCCGGCGGGATGGCGCAGCGCGCCGCCTTTGCCGCCGCACGGGCAGGCGGCGCGGAGATACTGATTGCCGATGAGCCAACCAAAGGACTGGATGTGGCGCGTCGCGATGAGGTTGCGGCTTTGCTGCGCCGGGAAGTGGCCGACGGCGGCACACTGCTCACCATCACCCACGACATCGCGCTGGCCCGCCAGTTGGGCGGTGAAGTGATCGTGATGCACAAAGGCAAGGTGATCGAAAAGGGCAGGGCGGAACAGGTGTTACATGCGCCCCAGCAGCGCTATACGCGTGAATTACTCGCCGCCGATCCCGCTGCCTGGCTTGCACGACAACAAACCGTTATTGGCAGTAAACCGGTGGTGAGCGCTGAGGGCCTCCGCTTGCAGCGCGGCGGTAAATCGCTCGGCGTACCGCAAAACTTCAGGCTGCACGCCGGGGAAATCGTTGGATTACACGGTGCCAGCGGCAGCGGCAAAAGTAGCTTTGGCGATGTGCTGCTCGGGGTGCTAACGCCGCAGCAAGGCAAGGTGACGCGCCATGCTGCCGTCGATGCGCTGAAATACCAGAAGATTTATCAGGATCCGTCAGCGCTGTTCCCACCGACCCGCACGCTGGCGCAAAGCCTGGACGATGTATTGCGCCGTCATCGCATCGCCTCCACGCGGCGGGATGCGCTGATGGAGCAATTAGCGCTGGCGCCAGAACTGCTGACGCGTCGGCCCGCTTCACTGTCGGGCGGCGAGCTGCAGCGCTTCTCGCTGTTACGCGTGATGCTGCTGGATCCGGTATTCCTGTTCGCTGATGAACCCACATCGCGTCTGGATCCGCTGGTGCAGCAGCAAACCATCCAGCTCATCACCTCGCTGGCGCGCGAGCAGCAGTGCGCGGTGTTGCTGGTGAGCCACGATCGCGATCTGCTGGAAAAGGGCACGCATCGGGTGATCGCGATGGAGGCGGTCGCTTAACGTTCTGGCGGCTGGCTATCGCCGTGACCGAGTGAACGCTGCATCACTACGGTATCGAGCCAGCGGCCATGTTTGAATCCCACCGATTTCATTACACCGGTGTGCTCAAAACCGAGCGCCCGGTGTAATCCCAGCGATCCGGCATTCGCGCTATCGCCAATAATCGCGATGATTTGGCGAAATCCCGCCGCTTCCGCCAGCGCAATGGCTTTTTGCAATAGCGCGCGACCAATGCCTCTGCCGGTTTGCTGCTGATCGAGATAAATCGAATCCTCCAGCGTAAAGCGATAGGCATAACGCGGGCGATACGGCGCCAGATAGCAATAACCCAACACCTGATCATCCTCCTGCGCCACCAGCCAAAAACCGCCGCGCTGCTGCACATCCTGCACGCGATTCTGCATTTCGCTCGCCGAAGGCGGTTCAGTTTCAAAGGTCGCGGTGCCGTGCAGCACATGCCAGGCGTAGATTTTCTGAATGGCAGCGGCGTGATGAGGTCGGGCGGGAATAATGTCCATATGTTCCTGATTCTTAGCGGAGAAGATCACAGCATGCCACCGCGCCGCACGCGAATCATCGGATTTAATAATAGGAAATTCTGATGGTTGATCCACTAATCGCTTTTGGGACGAAACGTATCATCACGAATTCTCTTGGGTAGTACCCTGTACGATAATTTACTGGAAAACAGTACGAGGTACGACTAAAGTGAGCATTAGCTATCTGGAGTTTATCGAAACTCGCGTTTTTTCTAAGGCGCGCAAAGTATTGCTTGAAGATGATGATGAATTTCACGAATTGCAGTGTTATTTACTCGATCATCATGACTTAGGAGACACAATTAGGGATACCGGCGGTTGTAAGAAAATACGCTGGAGTCGTTCAGGAATGGGCAAGCAAGGTGGCACAAGGATTATTTATTACACCAGATTGCTATCGGGAAGAATTTATTTACTTCTCATCTACCCTAAAAACGTCAAAGACGATTTGAACGAGGATGAGAAGGCGACGCTTAAAGTTTTTACAAGGCAAATCAATTTGTAACTCTGCCATTGCCAGAATGGGACAATTTATGGACAAACAACTTTTTAACGATTTACTCGAAAGCATGCAGGAGATGGTCGCGATAGAGAAAGGACAAGAAATCCCGGAAACAAGCCGCGTCCACCGTCATGTGCTCCCCGATGTAAAACTCATCAGAAAAAATGCGGGTCTTAAGCAAGCTGAGTTTGCTGATGCGATGGGTGTCAGCGTAGATTTGATTCGCAGTTGGGAGCAGCAACGCCGAAACCCAACAGGCCCCGCCTTAAAAATGCTTTTTTTGATCGAACAGCAGCCACTTCTGATTAACGCGCTGCGAGCAATCTAATGATGCTGATCGTAGGGTCGCCATTTATGGCGTAATGCTCGTCAGTTAAGTATCTTTCGGTCACCATAAATGGCGACCCTACAAAGGATTGGCGCGTTTTTCGTAGGGTGCGCATTCATGCGCACCTGCATACATATGCAAACTAATGCTTAACTGAGCTGCATTACGCCATTTATGGCGACCTGGCCAACCCAAAATCAATTTTGCTCCGACAGCTGCACCGCCATGGTATCCGCCTCTAAGGCTTCGAAAACATGCGGTTCGTCGGCAGGATAGCAAATGTAGTCGCCTGGATGCAGTTCGACCGGCGCATCGCGCGGCCCCACCAGTGCACGGCCACGCGCAATGATCACATGTTCCACCGAGCCCGGCGGATGCGGTTTTGAGTCACGCGGTGCGCCCGGTTGGCTGGTGACCAGATAGAGATCGCGGCGTCCGCCGGGCGGGCAGCTTGCCAGCAATGCCGCCTGATAATCCGCCATCTCCGCTGAGACGATCATGCCTTCGCCACGGCGAATCACCTGCAATCGCTTCACCTCCGGCTCCATCAAACGCGCGAAAGGAATATTCAGCGCCACACACAGCGCCCACAACGTTTCAAGGCTGGGATTGCCATTGCCCGCTTCGAGCTGCGACAGCGTGGATTTGGCGATCCCGGCGCGACGCGCCACTTCTGTCAGTGAAAGCCCCGCGCGCTGACGTTCGCGCAGTAATCCGACAGCAATAATATCAATTGGCGTGGTCAAACCCTCTCCTGTTCTTTATATCGAACGATTTGTTCGTCTTGTAAAACATTTCTTGCGCGTTCATTATAACGGCTTTCCTGTTCGATATGAGATCAAATTGTGATGCGTCTGGGTGCAGTGCCGCTTGATCGCGGAGTAATAAAAGCCATATTCCTGGTTTGTCTGGCCGACGGTATTGTCGGGCTTTCTTACGGTTCGCTGGCGGCGGCCGAAGGTTTTCCGCTGTGGGTGCCGATTGCGCTCTCAACGCTGGTGCTGGCGGGCGCGTCGGAATTCCTGTTTATCGGCATCGTGGCGGGCGGCGGCAGTCCGTTGACCGCAGCGGCGGCCGGGTTGCTGGTCAACGCACGTCATCTGCCGTTTGGCATTGCGGTGAAAGATCTGGTTGGCAAAGGCAGCCGTAGCCTGCTGGGATGCCACATCATGAATGATGAAAGTGTGGTGTTTGGCATTTCCCAGTCGAAGCTGGCGCAGCGCCGTGCCGCGTACTGGATTTGTGGTCTGGGGATCTTCACCATCTGGCCGCTGTCGGTGATTGGCGGTGCGGTGATCGGGCGCTTTATTCCCGATGTCTCGGCCATTGGTCTGGATGCGGTATTCCCGGCTATCCTGATTGCCCTGATATTCCCGGCGCTGCGTCAGCGTCGCACGCTGATCCCCGCGACACTCGGCACCGCGCTGTCTGTGCTGGCGACACCGTTTGTGCCAGCAGGCATGCCGGTGCTGTTTTCACTGCTGGGATTACTGAGCTGGCGGGAGCGTAAAAATGCAAAATAATCTGATCATCGGCGGCATCGCGCTGCTGGCGGTGGGCACTTATGCGATCCGCTTCGCCGGTTATCGCCTGGGCAGCCGCATGCAGATGTCGGATCGCGCACGCAATATGCTGTCCGATGCTGCCACCGTTTTGCTGCTGGCGGTGGCCGTTACCACCGCGCTGTTTGAAGGCACGCATTTTGCCGGCGTAGCGCGCATCGCCGGCGTGCTGTTCGCGGTGTTTCTGGCCTGGCGCCGCACGCCACTGATCCTGGTGATTATCGGTGCTGCGCTGATGACTGCGCTGCTGCGTTATTTCGGCGTTCCCTGATCGCGCCAGGTTTGGGCGCGTAATTCATATACCAAACTGGCGGGCGCGCCCGGAATATCATATACCTGCCCGTAACAGCGCAGTCCCGCCTTTTCCAGCACCTGCTGTGACGCGAGATGATCCTGACGCACTGCCGCGTCAATTACCGGAAGTTGGCATTCATCGAAGCCGTACGCGATCACCGTGCGGGCAAACTCGGTGGCATAACCTTTTCCCCATACCTCTTTCGCCAGACGATAGCCAAGATTATTTACCGGCTTGCCAGCAAACTCGCGCACCGATAAGCCACCAAATCCCAGAACCTGATCCGACTGTTCCCGCAGGCAAATTGCCCAGTTGCCGAAGGGAAAGGATTGCCAGTGCGCCAGCCAGCGATTTAGTACCTCTTGTGCAAAAGCTAAATCGGGAAACGGGCCCGCTGGATTAAACGTGTTGGTTTCAGGATCGCCGTAGATGGCAAACAGGCGCTGAACATCGGTTGGAGCAACTGGACGAAGAAACAAACGTGTTGAATTAAGCTGCATTGTCGTAACCTTTTGTAGCCGGAATCGGCGTTATCTTCCTGAAGAGTTTTGCTACTGTGATACTCCACGGATTACTAGCATAGAGGAAAACGTATGAAACCGCGTTTAGCCCGCTGTGATGAAACGGCCGTGCTGTGGCGCATCCGAAATCTTGCCATTCGCCACGGTTGCCAAAGCGTTTATCCCGCTGATGTGATCGCCGCATGGACGCCCGATGCGTTGCCGTCCGGCTATTTCGAGGCGGTAAAAAGCAATCCGTTTTATGTGGTCGAGGATGCGGAATATGGCGTGGCCGCGACCGGATTTCTCGATCTGCACAGCGGCAGCGTTGAAGCGATCTTTACACTGCCCACCTGCAATGGCAAAGGTTATGCCAGCGCTATCATGCAGGCACTTATCGATGAAGCGCGTCAGCGTGGTTTTACTCAATTGACGCTCGCCGCCACGCCCAACGCCAGTAGTTTCTATCAGCGCCACGGCTTTCGCGTGGTGCGTGAAGCGCTTTATCCCTCGGCGCTGGCGCAAGCCGATCTTCCCTGCGTCGAAATGGTCCGCGAGCTTTAAGGCTAAAATGAAAAACAGTGCAAACAACAAGGACGGCGCGAATATGGTTATTAACTGTGTAGCGTACCGCCACGGCAAGCGCGAAGAGCATGTCGACATCGCCGATATTAGTGAAGTATTAAAAGAAGAGAAATCCTTCGTCTGGATGGGTTTGTACCAACCCGAACCGGCCTTTATGCAGACGCTGCAGCAGGAGTTCAGCCTGCACGAACTGGCGATTGAAGATGCGCTGGTGGCGCATCAGCGACCGAAGATCGAGCAGTATGGCGATTCGGTATTTATCGTGGTAAAAACCGCCCACATGGACGATTTGCAGCGCATCACCTTCGGCGAAACCCACTTCTTCCTCGGCAAAAACTTCCTGATCACCGTGCGTCACGGATCATCGGAAGGTTATGCAGACATCCGCACCAAAGCTGAAAAGAACCACGCATTACTGTGTGAAGGTCCGGGTTATGCCCTTTATTGCATCCTCGATTTCATCGTCGATAACTACAGCAAAATCACCGAATCACTTAACGATCGCATTAGCGGGCTGGAACAGGGCATGTTCACCACGCGTTTTGACAGCGACGCGCTGCAAAACGTTTATCACCTGCGCCGTGAACTGCTGGCGCTGCGTAACGCCGCGCTGCCAGTGACCGAAATCTGTCAGCAGCTGGTGCGCTTCCATGAAGATATCATTCCGAAAAATCTGCGCGCCTATCTGCGTGACGTGCAGGACCACGCGCATCATGTGATGATCGATGCGGAAGATATGCGCGAAATGCTCACCAGCGCGATGCAGGTCAATCTGGCGCTGGTGTCGGTGCAGCAAAGCGAAGTGAATAAAAAGCTCGCCGGTTGGGGCGCGATCCTGATTGTGCCCACCATTATATTCAGCATGTACGGCATGAACTTCCCCGATATGCCGGAGTTGCACACGCACTTTGGTTATCCCGCAGTGGTGGGCATAACCGTCATAATCTGCTGCGTGATGTGGTGGCGGCTGAAAAAGGCCGGTTGGCTATAACCGTTAAATGCCTGCATTTTTTCAACAACTTCCTGCAACCCGGAGTGAAAGATGTCCTTTAATATTGGTCTGCTGCTGTTCCCCAACCTAACGCAACTCGATCTCACCGGTCCATGGGAAGTGTTTGCCCGCATGCCCAACGTTACCAATTATCTGATATGGAAAGATCGTCAACCGGTGATGTCGGATCGCGGGCTGGCGATCGTACCCACCGTAACTTTTAGCGATTGCCCGCAACTCGATTTGATCTGCATTCCCGGCGGTCCCGGACAAATTGCGCTGATGGACGATGCCGAAACGCTGGATTTTGTCCGTCGCATGGCGGAGAACGCAAAGTGGGTGACTTCGGTGTGTACCGGTTCGCTGGTGTTAGGTGCTGCGGGATTGTTGCAGGGATATCGCGCGACGTCGCATTGGGGTTCGCTTGATCAACTGAGCTTGCTCGGTGCCACGCCGGTGGCGGAACGCGTGGTGCGCGACCGCAACCGCATCACTGGCGCGGGCGTCACTTCGGGCATTGATTTCGCTTTAACCGTAGCGAAAGAGCTGCTGGGGCGTGAAATCGCGGAAAACATCCAGCTGCAGATGGAGTACGATCCAGCGCCGCCATTCCATTCAGGTTCGCCACGCAGCGCCTCGCCGCAACGTTTGGCCGAGGCAAAAAGCCAGATGCAGGATTTTATTGCTCGGCGCCGTGCGGCGACCGAAAGTGCCGCAGCGCGACTCAAGCGCGACCAGTGAAAGCTGGCGATTTCAGCCTGAAATCGCCACGGGTTTTAGCGCTTAATGTGCGCTGGCAGTAGGGCGCACGGTGATTTCACTGGTGTCCACCTCGCCAGGCTGATCGATGGCCCAACTCACCGCTTTGGCAATCGCTTCTGGCTGGAGCGCAATCTGGCGATAACTCTTCATCGCTTCACGCGCGGTGCTATCGCTGATGCTATCCGCCAGTTCAGATTCGACTACGCCAGGATTGATCACCGTAACCCGCAGATGCTGCGACTCCTGACGCAGGCCATCGGAAATAGCGCGTACGGCGAATTTAGTCGCGCAGTAAACGGCAGCGGTTGGCGAAACGCTCAGCGCGCCAACCGAGGCGATATTGATAATGTGACCAAACTGCTGCGCCTGCATGGTCGGCAGCACCGCAGCAATGCCATACAGCACGCCGCGAATATTGACGTCCAGCATCAAATCCCATTCATCGACTTTCATTGAGCTCATCGGTGACAACGGCATTACGCCCGCATTGTTGATCATCACATCAATACGGCCATATTTCTCCAGCGCAAAATCGGCTAACTGCTGAGTATCGGCGCGCTTAGTCACATCGGTGGCAAGATAATCCACGCTCGCGCCGGCAAAACGCAGCTCGTCACATAGCGCCTGCAGACGATCGGTGCGGCGCGCGCCGAGCACCAGCTGATGATCTTGCTGCGCCAGATGACGTGCAATGCCTTCGCCAATGCCGCTACTGGCACCCGTCAAAATAATCACTTTCTTCGCTGTGTTCATGATGCATTCCTCGTTGAGTTGACGAGGCTATTGTTGATAAATCACTCAATGCGCAACAGACCGGATTGTGGCGCATCTTTGCCTGATCCTCTCGCGTGCATTGTGCAAACAGCAGCTTGATGGCTATGCTTTGTCTGAATCTCTCAGCAGAAATCACTCATGTCGCAATCCGTACAACAGCGCACCTGCGCCTTACTCAGCCAGTTAGCGCGTCAGGAAGGCTATACCGAATCACTGCTTGATAGCGTGCGCTTTATGCGTGCCGATCGGCAGTGGGCGCGCACGCCGGTGCTGTATGAGCCGAGCATCATTATTATTTGCCAGGGATCGAAGCGAGCTTTCCTCGCCGACAAGATGTATCGCTATGATGCGCAGCACTATCTGGTGTTGTCAGTGCCGCTGCCATTTTCTGCCGAGACGGAAGCCACATCAGAAGAGCCGCTGCTGGGCATTGCCATTCGTCTGGATGTTGCCATGGTAGCGCGGCTGGTAGCGCAACTGGCCAGCAGTAAAACGGCGGTAACCGCTGCGCCAGCGGGCATTATCTCCACACCGATCAACAAAACGCTGGCGGAGAGCACGCTGCGTTTACTGGAAGCGTTAAGCGATCCTCTTGAAGCCAAAGTGTTGGGGCCCGCGCGCGTCGAAGAGATCTGTTTTCGCGTATTGATGGGCGAGCAGGGCGGCGCGGTACGTGCGGCGTTAACCTATCAAGGCCATTTTGGTCGTATCGCGCGGGCTTTGCAGCGTATCCACGCCGACTGGCGTCAGCCGCTGGATGTGCCGCACCTGGCGAATGAAGCCGGTATGAGCGTGCCGCGTTTCCATCTGCATTTCAAAACGGTGACGCAAACCTCGCCGATTCAATATCTAAAATCGCTGCGGTTGCATCAGGCGCGTTTAATGATGATCCGCGACAATCTCACCGCTGCTGGCGCCGCAGCGCGCGTCGGCTATGAAAGTGATTCGCAGTTTAATCGTGAGTTCAAACGGATGTTTGGTCGTAGTCCGGCAGAAGAGGCGCGGGAGATGAAGCGGGCGTTTGAGTTGTTACCGCCGGAGCAGCTGTCCGGCCGATTACAGGCGCATTAAATTAACGAATGCTCATGATGGCAACGACCATCAAAATCCAGAATACCGCGCAGCCGGTAAACATCATTTTCCAAACCACACTGCGTTCTGCTGTCATTAGAGAAGAAAAACGTGAACGTAAAATGGATTGCATAGCGACCTCGAATCAGAATTTTAGAAGAAAGTTTGCAAGCTGAAACAGGAAGTTTCTGTCAGCGGATAAGACTATTCTGACTCTTTGCGGTGGGTGAAATCGACAAGACCAGTCTTGTTTTTTGCCTGAAATCTAAACGGCAGATAAAGAAAAGCCGCGCAGGTCAATGATCTCTGCGCGGCTGAAAAGTAAATGTTTACTGACTAAACGCTACGCGTCACGCCACCATCAACGCGAATATTCTGAGCGGTAATATAGGCCGCGCCGGGTGAAGCGAGGAAGGCGATGGTCGCCGCCACTTCTTCAGACGTGCCGTAACGCTGTAGTGGCACGCTATCCCGGCGTTCATCGGTTTTCGGCAAGCTATCGATCCAGCCTGGCAACACATTATTGATGCGGATGTTATCGGCCGCGTAGCTATCGGCGAAGATTTTGGTGAAGGATGCCAGGCCGGCGCGGAACACCGCTGAGGTCGGGAACATATCTGTCGGTTCAAAGGTCCACGCCGAAGAGATATTGATAATGCTGCCGCCGCCCTGTTTCTGCATAATTGGCGTCACCAGACGCGTGGCGCGCACCACATTCAAAAAGTAGGTTTCCATGCCGAGCTGCCACTGATCGTCGGTTAATTCAAGAATTGGCGCGCGCGGACCATGACCGGCGCTGTTCACCAGCACATCAATACGGCCCCAGCGCGCCAGCGTTTGATCAACCAGATTCTGCAAATCCTCTACCGACTGATTAGAACCGGTCACGCCCAAACCGCCCAAACGTTCCGCCAGCGCTTCACCTTTGCCGGATGAGGAGAGGATCGCCACTTTATAGCCGTCGCTCGCCAGTTTCTCGGCGGCTGCTGCACCCATGCCGCTGCCGCCGGCGACTATTACTGCGACTTTTTCTACTGTCATCATTGATCTTCCTGTTAATTAAAAATCGATTAAATCCAGTATAAAAGGTAATTTCAGCAGCAGAGAGTCAGTCTGTTTGTCATTTGACGATAGGAAAACTACAGGATGAGTCAGGGATTCAACGAACTTCCGCCGCTCAATGCGTTAAAAGTGTTTGAAGCGGTGACGCGCCATCTTAACTTTCGCCTGGCGGCGGAAGAGTTAGGCGTAACCCAGGGCGCGGTGGCGCAGCAAATTCGCGGTCTGGAAGCCAGCCTTGGGCTGAAATTGTTCGATCGATTGCCGCGCACGCTGGCGCTGACCGGCGCGGGTGCGGGCTATGCGGTCAGCATTCGTCAGGCGTTTGAACTGATCGATGAAGCCACACGCACACTGCGCCCGGAACCGAATCGCTTAACGTTGAGCGTAACGCCCACCTTTGCCAGCCGCTGGATGCTGCCGCGTTTACCGGGCTTTACCGCCGCGTGGCCGGATATCGATCTGCGCGTGCTGGCTTCAGAGCGGCTGGTGCAGTTTCATCATGAAGGCGTTGATTTAGCGGTGCGTTACGGCAGGCCGCCGTTTGGGGCGGGTCTGGATGCCACCTTGCTGTTTAGCCAAACGGTATTAGCGGTGGTGAGTCCTACGCTGCTGGCCGAGCTGGGCGATCCGGCCGAAAGCGATAACTGCCAGCGCTACGCCTTGTTGCACGATGGTCACCATTTGTGGCCCGCATTTCTCGCGTTTACCTTCCCGAATTTATCGCTGCATCATCAGCATCATCTGCGTTTCAATCAAACCGCGCTGGCGCTGGAAGCGGCGATCAGCGGGCAGGGCATGGCGCTCACCAGCCCGCATTTTGTGCAGAACGATCTAGCCAGCGGACGTTTGGTAGCCGCGTTTACGCAGCAAATGATTATGGATGCCGGTTGGTATCTGGTGTGGCCGCGCCGTCCGCGCGAGCAGGCGCCGGTGATGGCGGTACGCGATTGGCTTTTAGCGCAGGTTAGCGGCTGATATTTGTTCAATAACGAAATCAGTAAAACTGATGATCCGCGCAGGATCATGAATGTTATAACTGCTTAATGATGCAGACATGGGGTTTTATCCTGTCAAGGCAGTGAATTAGCAAAATATCGCGAAAATTCAGCAAGTAAAGCAAAGGATTGCGCGTTGCATTCTGTCGGGTGCTGTGAATAAATACGGAGTCAATTTTAATAAAAATGCCATAAAGGCCAGGCTCGCGCCTGAAAAAGATCATTGCATATGACCGATCATAAAGATGTTTTAGCCAGGGACATCAGCGCCAAAAGCGAAAGCATGCAGGCGCATCTCATCGCCATCCGCCGTGACATTCACGCGCATCCGGAACTGGGTTTTGACACCGTTCGCACTGCCCACATCGTGGATCAGGAACTTCTGCGCCTCGGTCTGACGCCGAAAACCGGCGTCGGCAGAACCGGCGTGATGGTTGATATTGTCGGCGCGCATCCCGGTAAAACCGTGCTGTTACGCGCAGATATGGATGCCTTGCCAATCCACGAACAAACCGGCTTGCCCTTCAGCAGCCAGTATCCCGGTAAAATGCACGCCTGCGGCCACGATATTCACACCGCGACCATGCTTGGCGTGGCGGCGATTGTGCCGCACTACCGCGCGCAGCTGCATGGCACTTTACGTTTGATTTTCCAGCCTGCGGAAGAGACGCCCGATAGCGGGGCCGAAGCGATGATCGCTGATGGCGCGGCAGATGGCGTCGATCTGGCCATTACGCTGCACAACAAACCGGAACTGGCCGCCGGTGAAATCGGCTTAACGCGCGGCGCCAGCACCGCTTCCAGCGATGAGTTTGATGTGGTGGTGCACGGTAAATCAACGCACGCCGCCCGTCCGCACATGGGAACCGATCCGATCATTGCCGCTGTCAATCTGGTGAGCCAGCTGCAAACCATTATTTCGCGCGAACTCGATCCCGCCAATTCAGCGGTGCTGACCATCGGTCACATTCATGGCGGCACCACTCACAACATTATTTCCGATAGCTGCCTGATTCAGGGCACGGTACGCGCCAAATCACCGGCGGCGCGTGCGCACATCGAAGAGGCGTTCAAACGCATCTGCGCGGGCGTCGCGCTGTCGCTGAATGTGCGCGTTGAGGTCAATTATCAGCGCGGCGTACCGCCGTTGATGAACGACGATGCGCTGATTGATGCGCTGGAACCGATTTTGTCGCATCAGTTTGGTAAAGCGATTATCGCCAAACCGAGCGCCAGCTTTGGTGCCGAAGATTTCTCGCTGTTTACCGAGCGCGCGCCCGGCTGCCAGATCCACATTGGATCCGGCGCACCGGGACGCGACGACCATCTGCACAATTCGGATTACCAACCCGACGAGCGCAGTATCCATGCCGGCACGCAGGCATTAGCCCGTTTAGCCATTGATTTACTCTCAAAATAACGAACTTCGAGGTTTTATGATGATGCGTAAAGGACTGTTTACCGCTTCTGTGGGCATGCTGCTGCTTGCCTCTTCTGCTCTGGTGCAGGCAAAAGATTTTGGCACGCTGAAATTCGCCACTGAGGCGGCTTATCCGCCGTTTAACCAATCTACGCCGAACGGCAAAATCGTCGGTTATGAGCCGGATATGGTGGCTGAAATCGCCAAACGTGCCGGTTTCAAATACGAAATCGTGGCGCAGAAATGGTCCGGCATGATTCCGGGTTTGGTAGACGGCAAATATGACGCAGTGATCGATGCCGTGACCGTCACGCCGAAGCGTGAAGAAGTGGTGGATTTCTCACGCCAGTACACCGTGAGTGTTTCTGGTTTCGTCACCCTGAAGGGCAGCGCGGTTGATACCTTGCCCGGCAATGGCGAAGTGGTGCTGGCGGATGACGAAGCCGCGATGACCAAATCTATCGATGCGCTGAAAGCCAAATTCAAAGGCAAAACCATCGCGGTACAGGTTGCCACCATTCAGGCGGACTTCCTCAACAAATATCTGGCGGATGTAGCAACAATTCGCACGTATCAGGCTGGCCCGGAAACCTTCGCCGATCTGCTCAACGGCCGCGTTGATGCGGTGATGGCGTCACGCACCAACCTGAATGCCTATGTGAAAAAGCATGCGGATACCGTTAACAGCACCGGTTACGGTTTCTCGGGCGGCGTGCTGGGCCAGGGTTCCGCTATCGCGATTCAGAAAAACAATCCAGAGCTGAAAGCGGCGCTGGATTCCGCGTTAAATTCAATGATCAAAGATGGCACGCTGAAGCAGCTGTCTGAAAAATGGTTTGGCGAAAACGTCGCACCTAAAGAGTAATTCCAGGCGCTTATGGCTATTGATTGGCAAATCTTAGGTTTTGGTGACGAAGGTTGGGGCGGCGTGTTGCTTAACGCCGCCACGGTGACCGTCACCGTTTCATTGTGTGCATGGCTGCTGGGCGCAATCCTCGGCAGCCTGCTGTGTTGGATGCAGATTGGTGGAGGGCGCTGGCAGCAGCGGCTCGCCAACGGCTACATCACGCTGTTTCGTGGTGTGCCGGAGCTGCTGGTGATCTACCTGTTCTATTTTGGTGGACGTCAGGTGGTGTCGTTTGTCGGGGAAAGTCTTGGCCTGCAAGGACCGTTTGATGTGAACGGCTTTGTCGCTGGCGCGATCGCCATCGGCCTGATCTCCGGCGCCTATCAAAGTAGCGTGTTCCGCGGTGCGTTCTACGCGATCCCGAAAGGCACGCTGGAAGCCGCAACGGTAACGGGCATGGGCCGTTTGATGCTGTTCCGCCGCATGATTGTGCCGCAGGCGCTGAAAACCGCGCTGCCGGGCATGGGCAATCAGTGGCAATCGGTGATCAAGGAGTCGGCGCTGGTTTCGGTCACCGGTTTGGTGGAAACCATGAACCAGATCTCCACCGCCTCCAACTCGACGCAAATGCCGTTCTTCTTCTACAGCGTTGGCGCGGTGATCTACCTGATCATCACCACCTGTTCCGATTTTGTTTTCCGCTATGTGGAAAAAGTGGCCATGCGCGGGCAACAACGCGCGCGGTTGTAAGGAGCCACGATGGATGTCACTTTCCTGCAGCACACCTTAGCTGCATTGCTACGCGGCCTGCCGCTGACGCTGAATCTGGCGCTGCTGTCGCTGTTGGGCGGCGGCGTATTGGCGCTGCTGCTCAATCTGCTGCGGCAGAATCGCTTCGGAAGCTACGTTACGCGTTTCTATGTTTGGGTGTTTCGCGGCACGCCGCTGCTGATTCAGATTTTCATGATCTATTACGGCCTCGGCAGCTTGCCAGCGGTACGCGAAAGCGTGTTGTGGCCGCTGCTGCGCGATCCTTACTGGTGCGGTTTGATTGCGCTGGTGCTCAACGATGCGGCTTACACCTCGGAGATTCTGCGCGGCGGGCTTAACGCGGTGAGCGTGCAGTCACTGGAAGCCGCCAAAGTGAGCGGCATGTCGCGCTTCACCACGCTGCGCCGTATCACGCTGCCGCTGGCGGTGCGTCAGGCATTACCGGCTTACAGCAATGAAATTATCTCGATGATCAAATCGACCTCGCTGGTCAGCACCATCAGTCTGATGGAGATGACCGGCATCGCTGATTCAATCGTCTCTGAGACCTTCCGCGCGCTGGAGGTGTTTATCAGCGCGGCGATTATTTATCTGCTACTGACCGTGCTGGTGAGTAAAGCGGTGGCGCTGCTGGAGCGCCGTTTGTCCCCTTATCACGTTGGAGCACGTCCATGAGTAAACCCACTATCGCCCTGAGTCATCTCAGAAAAAGTTATAGCGGGCACGAAGTGCTGCACGATATCAGCCTGACGGCGCAGGATGGCGACGTGATTTCACTGATTGGTGCCAGCGGCTCAGGCAAAAGTACCTTGTTGCGCTGCATTCCGTTTTTAGAAGTGCCGCAGGGCGGGGAAATTGCGGTGGGTGACGAAGTGGTCACTATCGATAATCCCGATGAGAAGCTGAGCCGCGAGCAGCAGCGCCGTATCAAGCTGATGCGTATGCAGCTCGGATTTGTCTTCCAGAGTTTCAATCTGTGGCCGCACAAAACCGTATTGCAGAACATCATTGAAGCGCCGATTCATGTGCAGAAGCGCAACAGTAAAGAGGCGATTGAAGAGGCCGAAGCGCTGCTGCAAAAAGTGGGTTTATACGAGAAACGTAACGCGTGGCCATCGCAGCTTTCGGGTGGTCAGCAACAGCGCGTAGCGATTGCCCGTGCGCTGGCGCAGCAGCCGAAAGCCATTCTGTTTGATGAGCCGACTTCCGCGCTTGACCCCGAGCTGGTGGGCGAAGTGTTGCGCGTGATTCGCAGCCTGGCGGAAGAGGGGCGCACCATGATCATCGTCACGCACGAAATGGGCTTCGCGCGCGATGTATCGAACAAAGCGGTGTTCCTGCATCAGGGCAAGATCGAAGAAGCCGGTTCGCCGCAGCAAGTGTTCAGCGATCCCATCTCCGCGCGCTGTCGCGCGTTTGTGAGCAGTCACTTAAATCGGAATAGTTAATAACAGCTTCCTTTCTGTTTGCACCAGCTCCATGAGCGAGCTGGTGCACCTTATGTTTTCCCTTAATTTCCTCGTAATTAAAGCCATTGCTGTTGCAACTGTTGGTCCGAATAGCAGCGACCACGCGCCAGGCAGACTTCTGAAAACACATGCTGACCGGGAAAAGTCGTTGAATCCCTCAACGGCGCAGGTTACAACGTTTGACTTTAGTCAGGCCTCCTTCGATGGAGTATTTCTTTACTGCATAACCACGGAACTCTATGCCGCACACTTACCGACCATGGATGAAAAGGTATTGGCTGGTCTGGCTACTGTTAACGCTGATCACCTTGATAGCGTTATTTGCCGATCAAATTTTGCAGCAGCAGCGTGTCGGCGAGGCGCATTTTAATCAACAGTTTAATCGCCTTGCGACCTATCAAACGCAAAACGAAACGCTGCTGCCGCTGCTGAATGGCGATGAAGACCTCGCCTCTTTGCAGAGCAAATTCCCGCAGCTTGTCCTGCTGGAGCACACTGTAAATCGCCCGTTAACCGCGCCGCGTATCGAAGAGATCAGCGGCGGGCGCTATTGGCTCTACAATCCTTATCGCCAGATCCGCATGCTGATCGATTTGCATTTTGCGCTACAAACCTCGGATGTAGCGCTGGCGCTGGCTTTTCATATCCACGCACCGCCCGCCATGCAAACTGCGAACTATTCGGACACCGCGCGCTGGCAATGGCAGCGGCCGTTCATCAATCACTATCAGCCATTCCTGCTGAAAGGCAGCGCCAATCCTGACTGGCGTGCGCTGCATGCGCTGCCATTTACCCTGGCGCTGCTGTTGTGGCTGGTGATTGGCGGATTGGGCTGGTGGCTGCTGCGTCACTGGCGTCAGCACGTGGAGATGCGTCTGCGCGCCGACTATTTTCAACGTACCCGACGTGAAGCGTTGGGCGAGTTTACCGCTGGCATCATTCATGAAATCAATCAGCCGCTGACGGCCATCAACACCTGGCTGCACAGCAGTCAGCTGCTGCTGAAGCAGGGCAAGTACGAGAATCTGCCGCAGGCGCTCAATGCGATGAACCTGCAAACCGAGCGGCTTGCGGCGTTGCTGCAACGCTTTCGTGACATCGTGAGCGAGCGTCCGGTGGCGATGACGGCCGTGAACCCGGAAGCCGTCTGGCGGCGCGTGACGGTGCTGCTGCAACAGGAACTGGATGACGGCGATGTCGCGCTGCGGCAGCAGTGGCAGCACGGTCAGGCAAAAGTATTGAGCGATCCCCAATGGCTGGAACAGGTGTTTCATAACCTGTTGCAAAACGCCATTCACATGCAGCAAGGACGTCCCGATGCGTGTGTAAACATTGCCTCTGAGCCTATTCCACACGGCATCAAAATCATCATTAGCGATAACGGCCCCGGCTTCTCGGCGGAAGGATTAGCGCAGGCTTGCATGCCGTTTTACAGCTCGCGCGCCAACAGCATGGGACTAGGCATGACGCTGGTCGAGAGCTTGATGTTACGCATGAACGGCCAGCTGCGGCTGGCAAATCGCGCTGCAGGCGGCGCGGAGATTACCTTAATTTTCCAACTGGCGGAGTAACGGAATGGTCGCAAAGGTTTGGTTAGTGGATGATGATTTATCCGTGCGTGAATCGCTCGGTTTTCTGCTTAAGACGCTGGATTACGACGTGGCAGATTTTGCCGATTTGGCCGCATTTGAAGCGGCTACGCAGGCGCAGGAACCGCTGCGCGGCTGCTTGCTGTTGGATGTGCGCATGCCGGGCATTAGCGGCCTGAGCTGGCTGGCGGAGCAGGGCGATCGCCATCCGCTGCTGCCGGTGATCATCATGACCGGTCACGGCACCATTGATGCCTGTCGTCGCGCATTTCGTCAGGGCGCGTTTGAGTTCTACACCAAGCCGCTGGACATAGAACCGCTATTGGAAACCATTCATCTGGCATTCAACGAAAGTGAACAGCGTGCCGAGCGCTGGCAGTCGCAGCAGGGTTTGCAGGCGCGGTTTGCACTATTATCGGCGCGTGAAAATGAAGTGATGCAGTTGATGATTGCCGGGCAAACCAGCAAAGAGATCGCGCGTGATTTATCACTTTCGCCGCGCACTGTGGAAGCGCATCGCGCGGCGGTGTTTGCCAAGCTGGAACTCAATAATCTCGCACAGTTGATTCACGCCTGGCAGCAGTTGAACCAGGTATAACTACCAGGCCGAACGGGTAATCGCCCGAATATTTCTTTTCTCAGCCGCGTTTTACAGTGTCACTCACTATTAAACAGGAGTGACACATGAACATCCGCCTTTCTCTGATTGCCGCTGCGGCGGCCTTTGTATCCTTCGGCAGCCACGCTGCATTAACCGAATCCAACCTGTCACTGGCTGACGCACAGAAGCTGGCGAGCGCCGCGATTCAGTCGTGCGCGGCGAAAAACTACAACGTGGCTGTGACCGTGGTTGATCGTGCTGGTGTGGTGAAAGCGGTGCAGCGCATGGATAACGCCGGTCCGCATACCGTTGAAGCCAGCCAGATGAAAGCCTACACCGCGCTGAGCACCAAAAACCCGAGCGGTAAAGTGATGGAAGCCGCCCAGAATAATGCTGGTGCGCAGAACATGCGTGATATCCCAGGCTTCCTGCTGCTGGCGGGCGGTGTGCCGGTGAAAAGCGGCGATCAGGTGATTGGCGCAATCGGCATCGGCGGCGCACCAGGCGGCCATCTGGATGAAGCCTGCGCGATGGATGCGTTGAAAGTCATGTAGGGTCGCCATTCATGGCGACCAGGTGCGTATAAATGCGCACCCTACGAAAACCCCGCCAAACAATTGTAGGGTCGCCATTCATGGCGACCTGGTTACATGCGGCGCGACACTGCAAAACAGATTAGCGGCATCGGCAAGGTAAACAGCAGCAGCAACCACAGCAGCACATATACTGCATCGATGCCGTTATTTTGCAGATTGTTATACAGCTGAACCGGCATGCCCTGCGGGAAATAAGCGAAGATCATCACGATGCCAAACTCGCCCATGGCACGCGCCCAAGCCAGTGCGCTGGCCGTTGCCAGTCCCGGCGCGGCAAGCGGGATCGACAAACGCCAGAAACGCTGCCACGGCGATGCACCCAGCGTGCGACCCGCTTCCAGAATATCCTTCGGCACAGCGGCAAATGCGGAACGCGCGGTGGTGACGAAGTAGGGCAGCGCGCCGTACCATTGCGCGAGAATAAATGCAGCCGGATTGTTGACCAGCGTCCAGCCAAATTTCTCCAGCAGCTCGCCCGGCAAACTATAGGGTCCGTAAGCGCTCACCAACAAAATGCCCATCGCCAGCGGCGGCGTCAGCAGCGGGATCATCACCAGCAGTTCGACGATTAACCGTGCCCGACCGCGTGCCTGTGACAGCCACCATGCTAGCGGCAATCCACTGACAAAAATCAGCAACAGCGCGATCACCCCCAAACCTAGCGACGTGGCGATAGCATTGCCATCGCCCCACGCCAGCTGCAGATGCTGCCAGTTTGTGACGCCAATCAGCGTGAGAAAAGGCACCGCCAGCAACAGCAGTGCCGGTAGCGACAGCCACAGCGCGGTGGTGTGACGGGTTTTCATTATCGGTAGATCGAACCGCCTTTCGGCGCGGCATAGCCATTCTGTTTAAACAGCGCCTGACCCGGCTGACTCAGCATAAAATCAACAAAGGCTTTGCCGGCTGAGGCGCCGTGCGGGGCGTTTTTCAACACCGCGGCGTAGTAAACCAACGGCTGGGTGTGCAGCACTTTGTCGTTGCCCGCGCTGTCTTTCACGCTGAAACTCACCGTGTCATACCACTGTTTTGCCATCGCCGGATTGCTCAGATTAATCTCGTCGGGCAGTGCCACATACGGCAGATGCGCGGAGATCACTTCGCTCTCGTAACCGGCTGCAGCATCAACCTGGCCGCTCTCCAGCCGCGTCAGCAGGCCGCCTTCCAGATGGGTTTGCGCCGGATTTTGATAGCCGCCCATAATTTTGTCGGCGATGCCCGGCTGCTGGTAATACTTCTCAGCTAGCAGCAGGGTAAAGATGATGTTTTGACCTTTCGGATCGTTGATCGGATCGGTGCGACCAAACTTAATGCCCGGCGTTGCCAGCACCTTCAACCAGCTGGCATCGCTGCCTTTGGCCTGCGCGAACTGCTGCGCGAATTTTCCTTTCGGGCTGTACGCCACCACCATGCTGGTGCTCGCCACCGGAATCGCATCATCAATCAATCCGGCATCTTTCAGGATCTGCATTGGTCCCGGCGTGATTGAAACAAACACATCGGCGGTGATTTTCTTGCTCGCCAGCAAACGCGCCATGCCATAAGCGCCCTGACCCTGACCTTCATACCTGCCGTTATTTTGTTTAGCAAAGGCTGGACCTAATGATTGGTCCATCACTTTGCCCATAGAACCGGCATAAGTTACGCGGATATCGGAATCCGCTTGTGCATGCCAGCTAACGCCCGCGCCGACAGTCAGCAGCAGCACAGTGAGGTGAGTAAATCGCATTCCCTTTCTCGCTATATAATTAGGTAAATAGCGATTATCGGAATTGAGGCAAGCAGTGCAAGCGAAAATCTATTGCGAAATCATACCAAAGGCCCGCCGCAACGGGCCGATGCGGTTAAGCGAGGATGCGTTTCGCCCAGGATTCGATCTCGTCGCCGCTGCCGATATCCAACTGCACCAAACCGTTGGTGATGAAGGTCGGAGAAACGTGGATACCGTTTTGCCGCGAGTATTTGCTGTGCCATTTAATCTCATTCTGCAGCTCGGCACGCAGGAAGGGTTCGCGCGCGTTAACGCCGCTGTACTGCTCCAGACGATCGAGAATCTGATGCGGCGTGGCGTCCATATTCGGGCCGTGGCTGTGATCGGTAAACTCGAACTCTTCGCGATGATCCGCCACCGCTTGCAGCACCTTTTTGGCCGCTGCTTTGCCTTCCGGCAAGGTTGAGGCGGCAAGGATGTAACGCACAATCACGCCGGAATACATATGCCACGGCTGTGATTGCAAACGGATTTTTAACGTCATCTTCTCTTCGCCCACCAGTTGCAGCAGCGCGTCCAGCTTGTTGAATGCGCGCACGGAGAACGGGCAGGTCGGTTCCAGAAACACTTCGAACACTTTCGGGCCGTGGCCCCAAACCAGCGGATCGGCGTGTAATGCGGTGGATTGGCTCATGGTAATTCCCTGTTGCAGCGATAAAAGTTGCCTTACTTTGGCAAAGCCCTGCGCGGACAGCCAGCGCAGGCTTGTGCTTTTTTGTTACAAGGCCATTCGATGGCTGCAAATGTAGCGAAAAAAAAATCGTTTTATAGATCCGCGAGCTACAAGAAACTCAGCCTACAACGGCCTTGCACAGAAAATAAGCGGCTATAGTTAATCCTGTTTCAATCTTCTTACTTGTAGCATTTTTGATTCATTTGCCTGGAGCCAAACGTCAAGAGCATCGAGGTTCAATGTGTTTGCCAATCTCTCCTGGAAAATCATTCATCAGGTTCTCAATGAAACCATTGCCGAGTTAATGGATGAACACCAAACGCTGGACGTTCCCACTCTGCGCGAGCGGCTGCTGGAGATGGCGGAAAGCGAATCCGATGAACTTATGGTGTTGTGTTACTGGCAAGCGAGCAAAGTGCTGACGCGCTTGCCGCCCACGGTGACCGCCAGCCAACTGATTGAAGAGGCGCGCGTCGCGTACCGCACGCCGCTTAATCACGATCCGCTTTAACCCTTGATGCTTTTCAGCGGTTTAATCGCGTTAAAGCGGCTAAGTGACGGATTTATGGTCAAGAGCGGCAAACACGCTCTGCTAGACTTGCCCTGTCAAAAACGTGGATACAGAGGACAGTAATGAAAATCAAAAGTTATGCCGCCTTGAACGCGGGTGAAGCGCTGGTGCCTCATGAGTATGAAGCCGGTGAGCTGGCTGCTGAAGAGGTGCAGGTTGAGGTCGATTACTGCGGTGTTTGTCACTCAGATTTGTCGATGATTGATAACGAGTGGGGCATCTCCTCGTACCCGGTGATTGCCGGCCACGAAGTGATTGGTCGCATCAGCGCGTTAGGCGACGCGGCGCAGAATAAAGGCTTGAAAGTGGGCCAGCGCGTGGGCATCGGCTGGACGGCGAAAAGCTGCCAGCACTGTAATGCTTGTATCAATGGCGAGCACGTCAACTGTGAGAACGGTTCGGTGCCAACCATCATGAACAAAGGCGGTTTTGCCAGCCATCTGCGCGCCGACTGGCAATGGGTGATCCCGCTGCCAGAAGCGATGGATTACACCTCGGCGGGTCCGCTGCTGTGTGGCGGCATCACCGTGTTTAAACCGCTGTTGATGCATCATGTCACCGCCACCAGCCGCGTCGGCGTGATCGGTATCGGCGGCCTGGGCCACATGGCGATTAAATTGCTGCGTGCGATGGGTGCAGAAGTGACGGCATTCAGCTCCAACGCCAGCAAAACCGAGTCAATCAAAGCGATGGGTGCGGACCGCGTGGTCAACAGCCGCGACCCGCAGGCACTGAATGCGCTGGCCGGTCAGTTTGATTTGATCATCAGCACGGTGGCGGTGGATCTCGACTGGGCGCCGTACTTCCAGGCGCTGGCTCCGCACGGTAAATTCCACACCGTCGGCGCAGTGATGAAGCCGTTTGAAGTGCCGGCGTTCAGCCTGATTATGGGCGATCGCGCGGTGACCGGTTCCTCTACCGGTTCGCCAGGCCAGCTGCGTTCACTGATGAAACTGGCATCGCGTGCGGATATCGCGCCGCAGGTGGAAGAGTTCCCGATGTCTAAAATCAATGAAGCGCTGGATCACGTACGCGCCGGTAAAGCCAATTACCGCGTGGTGCTGAAAGCCGATTTTTAATCCGTTGTACGGTGCGCAATAATGCGCACCGATTTACCTATCGCACCTCCCTCCCAAACAGCATCCTCAGCCTTAATCCCCTGATTGTTCGGCATATAATTACGCATCGCTTTGATAAACTGCTGTCAGCCACTCCAACTCGAGGACAGCAATGAAGATTTCCAGCTATGCCGCTCTGCAAGCGGGTGAGGCGCTGGTGCCTTACGAATACGATGCCGGTCCATTGGCCGCCGAAGATGTGCAGGTCGCGGTGGATTATTGCGGCGTCTGCCATTCTGATTTGTCGATGATCGATAACGAATGGGGCGGCTCGCGCTATCCGCTGATAGCCGGTCACGAAGTGATTGGCCGCGTGGTGGCTTTGGGTGAAGCGGCGCAAAACAAAGGGCTGCAAATCGGCCAGCGCGTGGGCATTGGCTGGACGGCGAAAAGCTGTCAGCACTGCGATGCCTGCATTGAAGGCGATCAGGTAAACTGCGAAAGCGGCAAAACCTCGACCATCAATAATCACGGCGGCTTTGCCAGCTATCTGCGCGCTAACTGGCAATGGGTGATTCCGCTGCCGGACGCGCTGGATATCGCTACCGCCGGCCCGTTGCTGTGCGGCGGCATTACCGTGTTCAAACCGCTGCTGATGCACAACATCTCCGCCACCAGCCGCGTCGGCGTAATCGGTATTGGTGGTTTGGGACACATGGCGATCAAGCTGTTGCGGGCGATGGGCGCACACGTTACCGCGTTCAGTTCTTCAGCCGCGAAAACCGATTCGATTAAAGCGATGGGTGCCGATCGGGTGGTGAACAGCCGCGATCCGCAGGCGCTGAGTGCGCTGGCAGGGCAGTTTGATCTGATCATCAGCACCGTGGCGGTGGATCTGGACTGGAAGCCGTACTTTCAGGCGCTGGCGCGCCGTGGCGCGTTCCACACCGTTGGCGCGGTGATGAAGCCGTTTGAAGTGCCGGCGTTCAGTTTGATTGTTGGCGACCGCGCGTTAACCGGATCCTCAACCGGTTCACCGGGCCAATTGCGTGCCTTGCTGAAACTGGCCTCGCGCAGCGATATTGCGCCGCAGGTGGAAGAGTTCCCGATGTCGCAGGTGAATGACGCGCTGGAACATCTGCGCACCGGGAAAGCCAATTATCGCGTGGTGTTGAAGGCCGATTTTTAAGGACGGTGCGGTTGGTAATAAGGTCGCCATGAATGGCGAC
>NZ_JACAPA010000068.1:0-1027 GCF_013385945.1 Pantoea sp. B9002 | reverse complement strand
CGATTTCCAGCATCGTTGATGCAGTGGCGGGCGGTGTGACCGGCGCGATTACTAACGACGGCACCGGCCTCACCAACGACAACCGTCCGGTGCTTCGCGGCACGACAGAAGCGGGCAGCCTGATCACCATCTACGACGGCACGACGGCGATCCACAGCTTTGTGTCCACCACCTCAGACTGGACGTGGCAGTATCCAACCACCGCACGCTTCAGTGACGGTGAGCACGTGCTGCGGGTGCGGGCGGTTGACAAGGCCGGTAATATCTCGGCGCTTTCCGATCCCTTCACCATCAATGTGGATACCTCGGAGCCCGTCGCACCGGTCATTACCATTGGCAGTGACAATGTCGGTGCACTCACCGAAGCGATCTTTAAAGGCCGCATTACGGATGACACCACGCCGACCTTCAGCGGTACGGCCGAGCCGAACTCGGTGGTGTATTTGTATGATAACGATAACTTCCTTGGTTCGTTCCGGGCAGACGGCACGGGCGCGTGGAGCTGGACGCTGCCCGAACTGATGCCTGGCCTGCACAATCTCACCGCCTATAGCCTTGATGCGGCGGGTAACAAATCTGCGCTCTCAGAGCCGTATGATTTCAAACTCGGCACGGTGTGGGATTTCAATGACGGCACCTTTAACGGCTGGACCATCCTCGGCAACCACGCACGCCCTGGTGACACATTCGTTAGAGCTACAGCAGATGGGGGTTATCAGCTGGAATTTATCACGGTCGCCACAGCAGCTGACTTCAGCGGTAACATCATGAGCCTGCAAATTAATGTTGAGGCAGGTGAAACCTATGACTTCAACTTTATTTTGAGTCGAATTACGAGGTATTCGTTGGTAAACCCTGCACAACTGGCTTTGACGGTGGATGGGGTACCGGTAAGCGCCTATTACACGGTGGCAGATACCCCACAAAAAGTGGAAGGTTCGTGGGTGGCAACCACCACTGGCACCGTTACGTTGGCCATCAACAACCGCGTCAGCTCGGGTCACGGGAATGACTTCTGGATCGATGA
>NZ_JACAPA010000067.1:0-4207 GCF_013385945.1 Pantoea sp. B9002 | reverse complement strand
TAGTCGATAACCGGGTTGCGGTCGGCGCTGGAGTCGATGGTCAGCGAAAGGCCGTTCCAGCCGCTCTGGCCGGCCTTCTGCACCTCAAAGCTCCAGCTGCCGTTCTGCAGCGCGGGCGGCGTCCAGCTCCAGTTGCCGGCGCTGTCAGCGTCAACCTGTACCGACGCATAACTGCCGGTGCCGCTGCGGTAGCGCAGGGTCAGGGTGCTGTTGGCTTCGGCGCGGCCGTGCAGGGTTGGGGTGGTGTCGTCGGTGGTGTCGCCGTTAGCCAGGTTGCCTGGCGTGCCGACGTCATCGTATGCATGAGTAATTACCGGGTTAAATCCGCTGGCATCGGTGATGCTCAGCGAGAAGGTTTCAGACCATTTGGTGTGTCCCTGCGGCTGCACGTCAAAGTTCCAGTTGCCCGCAGTCAGTGCTGGAGCAGGCGTCCACGTCCAGTGGCCGCTGCTGTCTACGTCAACCACGACGGTATTGGCTGGCACACCGTAACGAACCACGACTTTGCCGTTGGCTTCGCCGCGGCCGCTCAAGGTTGGCGTGGTGTCATCGGTAATGGCGCCGTTGCTGAGCGGGCCCTGCCAGGTACCAAAATCGTCCTGTGCCGAGTCAATGCGGGTTTTTTTCTGGATGTCGTCGGCGCCTGCAGCAATATCCAGCGAAAACAGCGCGCTGGATTTATCACCGATGCTGGCCTGGAACTCGTAAGTTCCGGTTGGCAGGGCGCTGTCTGGCGTCCAGGTCCAGCTTTCGCCGGTTACGCTCGCGGTGGCGCTGCCGGCCCAGATATTGCTGCCGGCCAGACGATAGTAAACGGTCACGGTGCTGCCCGCAGAAACCACGCCGTTCAGGGTTGGCGTGGTGTCATCGGTCAGTGCGCCGTTGCTCAGTACGCCGGTCGCGCTGCCTGCGTCATCAATCGCCTGAGTAATGATGATGGTGTCCCGCGGCAGGGTGCCGCTGTCTGCACCGATAATAATCTTAAAGGATGCAGATGGTGCACCTTCACGCGTCACGCCGCCGAAGGTTTCTTCTGCAACCAGCGTTAAATTATTGTCGCCATCCCTGAGGTCCTGAACGGGCTCCATTTCCCATTTGCCGGTGACTTTATCGGCGCGTGCGCTGCCAATGGTGTTGCCGTCTGCGTCGCGCAGATAAACTATGGCGTCTGCCTGCGCGATGCCGGTCAGCTTTGGACGCTTATCATCAGTGGTCTGGCCTGGATCGAAACTGCTCTGCTTGCCACCCTGATCGTCGTACAGGTTGAGCAATTCAGGGGCTTCGGGTGGTGTGGTATCAATACGCAGCGTGCGTAAGGTTGGCGCACCCACGTTGCCGGCGCGGTCTACAGTTGAAATCGAAACGCTGTAATCGCCATCCGGGAAAGCTTCCGTTGCAGTCCAGGTAAACAGGCCGGTTTTTGGGTCAACCGGCACGGTGAAGAGTTTAATGCCAATGTAGATGTTTACAACCACACCTGTTTTGCCTATCTCGCCGGAATTGCCACCGATGGTCGGCAGATCAATCGGGCTATTAATAAATTTGGTTCCGGTGTAGTCAAGAATATTCATCGATAAAGGTCCTTCTATTAATAACTTAAGTTAATGGTATTGATTTGCGTGTTCAGCCACGCGCTGAGGCGTGCACTGAAACCCGCGAGGCCGGCGGGAAAGGTAATCGAAGTGGTAATTTATGCAGACGAGAAAGGTCTCAAAGCACAAAGCGATAGTTGCTGGTCACCATTAATGGCGATCCTACGGGTTAATTATGAAATTTATTATTGTGGGTGAAATTTTTTTTCATAGGGTGCGCATTCATGCGCAGCTGGTTTAATTATTAACATAAATATAAACCACCGCACCCAACGTAACGGCGTAATTGATTTCGCAATCGCATTATGGACACCGAATCACCCTCAATCCGCGCGATAAATCGCGCCGCTACGGATTATTCGGTCTATCATTCGCAATAAAAAAGCCATCACAAATTTTGCGATGGCTTATATTTAACGTTATTTAGTGGTTAATTAACCCGATATTAAATCAGCTCGGTTTTCACCCCTTGCTGCACCAGCAGTTCCGCATCGTCGTGGCTATATACGTTATATTCCACGCCCGCAACGGTCACGGTGCCTTCCTGATGCTGCCATTCGCTGATATCGCTACCTTCCGGCAGAATATCAACCAGCTGCACCACGTCGCCTTCATTGCCGTTAACCACCAGCTGAGTTTTACCGTCTTCGATAAACAGATCTTTTTCACCGTGCTGTAGCAGGGTGTTGAGATCCAGCTTCAGGGTATTATCGCCGGTTCCGGTGATATCGAAAATTTCAACGGATTCGATTTTACTGCTCAGCGCGGTGAGATCGAGAATCTGATCTTTACCGGTTAGTTGCAGAGGGTCGATGTGATTTTCATTGCCGAAGCTTGAGGTATTATTAATTTCATCAGCACCAATAATATCAGGCGAATTATTATTTTGGATATCGAATGTTGATTCTTTTTCAGAATCAAATTTTGTTTGCCAGCTAATATTATCAACCAAGAAGCGACCGCCATAATTATTGTAAATGTAAAGTTCTGAGGAGGTTATATTATCATAATAGCTATACATATCAGATGTTATTGTGTTTACCCCGGGTTGTAAATCAACATCAGTCTGTCTTTGACCGAAAATGAAAGAAAATTTCATTGCTCTGGTTGAAGCATTATATACCTGGAAGCTAAAAGATACCGCAAGGTGAGCATCATAGTCCTTAGTGTCGAAACTTATTACAATGGCATCATATCGTTGTTCCAATGATATTGCCTTTTCACCAAATGATGAATCATTAACGAATTCTGTCGAAACTACGGGAACAGTAGCATAAGATGATATAGCCTTAATTTTGACTGCGTCTGAGTATTGATACAATGTATTTGCAACAAAAATATCAGGAATATTATTCGGGAGTGATTCGAAATCCAAAGTATCCGAATAATTATTTGACTTCCCAATCTTCAAATCAAACGCATTACCAAACCCGCTGCCCGAAGCTTTACTCACCTGGAACGACCAGTCACCCAGCGCCAGGTTACTTGACGGCGTCCACTGCCATTTACCCGCATCGTCTGCCTTAAAAGAGAACACCTGCGAGTCTGTGCCATTCACAGCCTTCAGGTACACCATGCCGTTGTTGGCGGTGGTGCCGTGCAGGGTTGGCGTGGTGTCGTCGGTGGTTCCGCCGCTGAACACGTTGTCCTGCTTGCTGCCGACGTTGTCTGCCGCGTAGTCAATAACCGGGCTGCGCTCGGATTCCGTGTCTATGACTAGCACCATGTTGTCCCAGTTGCTCTGACCCGCTTTCTGCACCTGGAAGGTCCATTTACCGTTCTGTAGCGCCGGCGGGGTCCAGCCCCAGTCGCCGTTAGGCTGGGAGTTAACTTTCACGGTGGTCCAGCTGCCGCTTTCGAGACGATAGCGCAGGCTGAACTCACTGTTGGCAGCGGCGCTGCCGCGCAGCGTCGGTGTGTTGTCGTCGGTAGTATCGCCGCTAAACAGATTATCCTGCACGCTGCCGACATTATCCGTTGCGTACTCAATGAGCGGGGTACGGTCAGACGTGGTATCGATGGTTAACGCCATGCCGTTCCAGCCAGTCTGACCGGCCTTCTGCACCTCAAAGGTCCAGTTACCGTTCTGCAGCGTTGGCGGCGTCCAGCTCCAGTTGCCGCTGTCGTCGGAAGTGAGCTTAACAGTTCTCCAGCTGCCGCTTTCAAGACGATAGCGCAGGCTGAACTCGCTGTTAGCAGCGGCGGTGCCGTGCAGCGTCGGTGTGGTGTCGTCGGTGGTAGAGCCGCTGCTGAGGTTGTCGCGCACGCTGCCGACGTTATCCGCCGCGTAGCTGATAACCGGGTTGCGGTCAGAAGTGGAGTCGATGATTAACTCCAGGCTGTCCCAGCCGGTCTGGCCAGCTTTCTGCACCTCAAAGGTCCAGTTGCCGTTCTGCAGCGTGGGTGGCGTCCAGCTCCAGTTGCCGCTGCTGTTGGCGGTGAGACTGACGCTGGTCCAGCTGCCGCTGTCAAGACGATAGCGCAGGGTGAACGCGCTGTTGGCGGCGGCGGTGCCGTGCAGGGTTGGCGTGGTGTCGTCGGTGGTGTCGCCGTTGCCGAGGGGGTCGCGCACGCTGCCGACGTTATCTGCGGCATAGTCGATAACCGGGTTGCGG
>NZ_JACAPA010000066.1:0-1299 GCF_013385945.1 Pantoea sp. B9002 | reverse complement strand
ATGGCGACCCTTATATCTCGATCATTCCCCTCCGGGTGCTATGATCCCCGACTGATCATCGGGAAGTTGCTGGTGAGATGGGGGCGACCCCTGGGCATCAAGCCTGTTTTGTAGATTCATCCCCGGCAACTTTACTCCCGCCTCTAAGACCGGACGGTATCCTGTGCTTCGAGCACGCATCCATAAGGATGGTCATGGCGGTTTTCCCTGATGTTTTTAAGGAGAATCTATGCAAACCCGTACGCCCGTTGGTATTGATATTGCCTCGAAAAAGTTTGATGTGGCCGTCTGGAAAGGCGAAACGTCTTACAAAACCAAAGTCTTCCCTAACACGCCCAAAGGCTTCAGCGCCCTGAAAAAATGGCTGGAGCCGTTCGGCGACTGCCATATCTGCATGGAGGCGACCGGCGCGTACAGCGAGCCGCTGGCTACCTTCCTGCACGATGAAGGCTTTGAGGTCAGCGTTGAAAACCCTGCCCGCATTAAGCGCTTCGGTCAGGCCGAACTGAGCCGCAATAAGACGGATAAGGACGATGCGCGCATGATAGCGCGCTACTGCAAACTGCACGGCCCCTCGCTGTGGCAGCCGGCACCGCTGAATGAGCGCAGGCTGAAAGCGCTGGTGAAGCGCCTGACGAACCTGCAGGAAATGAGGCAGATGGAAGAGAACCGGCTGGAGATATCGGATGCGGTGGTGCAACCCTCCATCCGCGTGGTGATAGCGGCGCTGGATGCGCAGATAGACGAAACACAGCGCGCGATAAACAACCACATCGATAATGACCCGGACCTTAAAAAGAACAGGGAGCTGCTGGAATCAATCCCGGGCATCGCGGGCGTGCTGAGCAGCACGATGCTGGCGTATATGGGCGATATGTCGAGGTTCAGCAGCAGCAAGGCGCTCGTGGCGTGGGTGGGCCTGAATCCGATGCGGCAGGAGTCTGGCGAGTGGAAAGGCAAAAGCCGGATATCGAAGATGGGAAACAGCGCGATGCGAAAGGCGCTGTACATGCCGGCGATAGTGGCGATGAAATGGAATCCGGCGGTTATCTCGCTGAAGAAGCGTCTGGATGCGGGCAGGAAAACGGGAAAAGTGGTGGTGTGCGCGGCGATGAAAAAGCTGCTGCAGCTGGCTTATGGTGTGCTGAAATCAGGCCGTCCGTTCGATGCCGAAATATGTCTTGCCAGGTAACTGGCAAGACGGTATCCGGCGGTTATCTCGCTGAAGAAGCGTCTGGATGCGGGCAGGAAAACGGGAAAAGTGGTGGTGTGCGCGGCGATGAAAAAGCTGCTGCAGCT
>NZ_JACAPA010000065.1:0-37497 GCF_013385945.1 Pantoea sp. B9002 | reverse complement strand
CATTTTGGGTTCAGTTCATCTCCGCCGGTCCGTCAGGCAGACGAGAGAAGTGAAGGCACCGCGTAAGCGGCGCGAGGACCGCCGGACTAAAAGTGGCTTCGGCGTGCGCACTCGCCGTTGGCTGAACTTACAAGCATTTCGCCATGAATGGCGGCCCTACTTGGACAGCGATTTTTAGTGATGCGCACCGCGATGACATCACTCCTGACGATGCGTATGAATCATGTAGTTCACATCGACACCGCGACCCAGACGGAACTGGTTAGTTAGCGGATTATAGTGCAGGCCAATCATGTTTCTTTCACGCAGCGGGGTTTCATCCACCCAGTTCAGTAGCTCGGCAGGACGGATGAATTTCTTCACGTCGTGCGTCCCACGCGGCACCATGCGCAGCACATACTCGGCACCAAACACCGCCAGTAGCCAGGCTTTTGGGTTGCGGTTGATGGTGGAGAAAAACACTTCACCACCGGGCTTCACCAGCTGCGCGCAGGCTAATACCACCGAGCGCGGATCCGGCACATGCTCCAGCATCTCCATGCAGGTCACCACGTCATATTGCCCGGCGTGACTTGCAGCGTGATCTTCCACGGTTTGCTGCACATAGTTAACGCTAACGCCGCTCTCCAGCGCATGCAGACGCGCCACTTCCAGCGGCTCTGCGCCCATATCCAGGCCCGTAACCTCAGCGCCTTCACGCGCCATGCTCTCCGCCAGAATGCCGCCGCCGCAGCCGACATCGAGCACTTTCTTGCCGAACAGGCCATTACTATGCTGCGCTATCCAGCCAAGTCGCAGGGGATTGATACGGTGCAACGGCTTAAATTCACCCTCTAAATCCCACCAGCGGGATGCCACGGCCTCAAACTTGGCAATCTCGGCGTGGTCAACGTTCTGGCGGCTTTCCTGCGGTTGTTCACTCATTGAATCATCACTCCAGACAAAATATTCCCTCAGTATAAACGCTTAAGTCACGCGAACGCATCTCTCACGCTAAAGGAAAAGCGGGATTAAGGCCTGGTTAACGTTCACCGAAGGGAAGCAATGTGATATACTTTCGCACCTTTAAATCCGGGATTATGTAGAGGGATAGCGGCTCCATGAGCGACCTTGCGAGAGAAATTACACCGGTCAATATCGAAGAAGAGTTGAAAAACTCCTACCTCGATTACGCCATGTCGGTCATTGTTGGCCGAGCCTTACCCGATGTGCGTGATGGTCTGAAGCCGGTACACCGCCGTGTGCTTTTTGCCATGAGCGAACTGGGCAACGACTGGAATAAAGCCTATAAAAAATCCGCCCGTGTGGTCGGTGACGTCATCGGTAAATATCACCCGCACGGCGATTCCGCGGTATACGAAAGTATCGTGCGTATGGCCCAGCCATTCTCCCTGCGCTACATGCTGGTTGACGGTCAGGGTAACTTTGGTTCGGTCGACGGCGACTCCGCCGCAGCGATGCGTTATACCGAAGTCCGCATGGCAAAGATCTCTTCGGAGCTGCTGGCTGACCTGGAAAAGGAAACCGTCGATTTCGTGCCGAACTATGACGGCACCGAGCAGATCCCTGAAGTCCTGCCAACCAAAATTCCTAACCTGCTGGTAAACGGTTCTTCCGGTATCGCAGTTGGTATGGCCACCAACATTCCACCGCACAACCTCACGGAAGTGATCAACGGCTGTCTGGCGTTTATCGAAGATGAAGACATCACCGTTGAAGGTTTGATGGAGCACATCACCGGGCCAGATTTCCCGACGGCGGCATTCATCAATGGTCGTCGCGGTATCGAAGAAGCCTATCGCACCGGGCGCGGTAAGATTTACATCCGCGCACGTGGCGAAGTGGAAACCGATGCCAAGACCGGCCGTGAAACTATCATCGTTCACGAACTGCCGTATCAGGTGAACAAAGCTCGCCTGATCGAGAAGATCGCTGAGCTGGTGAAAGAGAAGCGCGTAGAAGGCATCAGCGCACTGCGTGACGAATCTGACAAAGACGGCATGCGTGTTGTCATTGAGATCAAACGCGATGCGGTGGGTGAAGTGGTTCTCAACAACCTCTACTCACTGACACAGCTGCAGGTCTCTTTCGGCATCAACATGGTGGCGCTGCATCAGGGCCAGCCGAAGATCATGACGCTGAAAGGCATCATCGAAGCCTTCGTGCGTCACCGTCGTGAAGTGGTTACGCGTCGTACCATTTTCGAACTGCGTAAAGCGCGCGATCGTGCTCACATCCTTGAAGGCCTGGCGATTGCGCTGGCTAACATCGATCCGATCATCGAACTGATTCGTCGCGCACCAAATCCAGCCGAAGCGAAACTGGGCCTGCTGGCGCAGTCGTGGGATCTGGGTAACGTTGCCGCGATGCTGGAACGTGCCGGTAACGATGCTGCACGTCCGGAGTGGCTGGAAGCCGAGTTCGGTATTCGCGATGGTCAATATTATCTGACCGAACAGCAAGCGCAGGCGATTCTGGATCTGCGTCTGCAGAAACTGACCGGCCTTGAGCACGAAAAGCTGCTCGACGAATACAAAGAGTTGCTGGATCAGATCGCTGAACTGCTGCGTATCCTGCAGAGCGCTGAACGCCTGATGGAAGTGATCCGTGAAGAGCTGGAGCTGATGCGCGATCAGTTCGGCGACGCACGTCGTACTGAAATCACTGCGAACAGTGCAGACATCAACATCGAAGACCTGATCAATCAGGAAGACGTTGTGGTAACGCTGTCGCATCAGGGTTATGTCAAATACCAACCGCTGACGGACTATGAAGCCCAGCGCCGCGGTGGTAAAGGCAAATCCGCCGCACGTATTAAAGAAGAAGACTTTATCGATCGTCTGCTGGTGGCCAACACCCACGACACCATTCTGTGCTTCTCCAGCCGTGGCCGTCTCTACTGGATGAAGGTCTATCAGCTGCCGGAAGCCAGCCGTGGTGCGCGCGGTCGTCCCATCGTCAACCTGTTGCCGCTGGAAGCCAACGAACGTATCACCGCCATTCTGCCGGTGCGTGAATACACCGAAGGCTTCAACATCTTCATGGCCACCGCGAGCGGTACCGTGAAGAAAACCGCGCTGCAGGAGTTCAGCCGTCCGCGTAGCGCGGGCATCATCGCCATCAACCTGCGTGAGGATGATGAGCTGATTGGTGTGGCGCTGACCAACGGTAGCGACGAAGCGATGCTGTTCTCTGCCGCCGGTAAAGTGGTGCGTTTCGCTGAAACGGCGGTACGTGCGATGGGCCGTTCGGCCTCGGGCGTTCGCGGTATCAAGCTGGCTGAAAGCGACAAAGTGGTGTCGCTGATTGTGCCACGCGAAGAGGGCGCGATCCTCACCGTGACGCAGAACGGTTACGGTAAGCGTACTGCCAACAGCGAGTATCCAACCAAGTCGCGTGCGACGCAGGGCGTGATCTCGATTAAAGTCACCGAACGTAACGGACCGGTTATCGGTGCGGTACAGGTGGTTGATGGCGATCAGATCATGATGATCACCGATGCCGGTACGCTGGTGCGTACTCGCGTGTCGGAAGTCAGCGTGGTTGGCCGTAACACCCAAGGCGTGATTCTGATCCGTACTGCGGAAGATGAAAACGTGGTGGGTCTGCAACGCGTAGCGGAACCGGTGGAAGAGGAAGAACTCGACGCCATCGACGGTAGCGTAGCGGAAGGCGAGGAGGATATCGCGCCGGAAGTGGACAGCGACGACGAAGCACCAGAAGCTGACGACGAAGAGTAATTCGTAACGGCTTTATTAAGCGGCAGGTCAGGAAACTGACCTGCCGTTTTTTTATCTGAGTTTTCCCCTAAAGGCGCGGGCTAGCTGGCTTTTTAGGGCCGATAAAGCTAGTGTATGAAAGCTTTTCAACATCCTGATAACCTCTTACCGCCAGTGAGCCTCTTTTGAAATATCTTGTCTCCTTTCGCACTACGCTTCGAATTTCGCGCTATCTGTTTCGTGCGCTGGCGTTGCTGCTCTGGGCGCTGGGTGCGCTGCTGACCACTTTCTACATTATCAACGTGCTGCACGAGAAAGAGAACGCGGTGCGTCAGGAGTTTGCCACCAATTACGGTCAGGCTGAGTGGTACGTACGCCATTCGGCGGATGTGATGCGCGAACTGAAATACATCACCGAAAATCGCCTGAGCAGCAGCGCTAACGGTTTGGATGTGCTCAACGGTTTGCCGCCGGGCAAAGGTGCGCTGCCGCAGTTCACGCCGCTGTTTTCCGATGGCGACTGCACGTCAATGAGCAATACCTGGCGTAACTCGCTGGACTCGCTCAGCTACTACATCAATTACTGGAAAAGCAATTTTGCCTCGGCGTATGAATTGAACCGCGTGTTCTTCATCGGCGGAGAGAATCAGTGTCTGGCCGATTTCACCATCGGCAGCAACAATTCGGTCGATCGTGAACGTAGCCTGAAAGCGCTGCGCGAACGCGTGCTGCACTATCGCAACGGCAATGAAGAAGAGCGCCGCCAGCCGATGTACTGGATCACTAGCAGCGCGCAGCCGGGCGTCGGCAACTTCTATATGGTGATGCCGGTGTATGTGGCGAACAAGCTGCAGGCGCTGCTGGGCGTGGAGCAGAATATCCGCCTCGATGAGTTCATTCAGCCGGGCGGTTTGCCGCTGGTAGCCACCATCACCGATGAAAACTACCGTCCGCTGATCAGTTCGCGTCGTGGCGGGCCGGGCTATTCGCTCGACGATCTGCCGGATAACAGTACCTGGTTCGGCTATCTCGACAGCTATCGCCAGCTGGTGCTGAAAAAGCCGCTGCCGCCGTCGAATCTCAATGTGGTGTGGTCGCTTTCCACCGACGTGTTAACGGATCAGCTCAAGCTGATGCTGATCAATGCGCTGCTACTCAATATCTTAACCGCGGTGATTTTGTTCACGCTGGCGTGGATTTTTGAGCGCCGCATGTTCCTGCCGGCCGAGGAGAATGCGCATCGGCTGGAGGAGCACGAACAGTTCAACCGCAAGATTGTCGCCTCGGCGCCGGTCGGCATCTGTATCCTGCGCACCAGCGATGGCACCAACATTCTGAGTAACGAGCTGGCGCACAACTATCTGACGCTGCTGACGCAGGAAGATCGCCAGCGTCTGAATGAAATCATCGGCGGTCAGCAGGTCAACTTTGTCGATGTGCTGACCGGCAGTAACACCAACCTGCAAATCAGCTTTGTGCATTCGCGCTATCGTAATGAAAACGTGGCGATTTGCGTGCTGGTCGATGTTTCGGCGCGCGTGCGCATGGAACAGTCGCTGCAGGAGATGGCGCACTCGGCCGAGCAGGCCAGCCAGTCGAAATCGATGTTTCTCGCCACCGTCAGCCATGAACTGCGCACGCCGCTGTACGGCATTATCGGTAACCTCGATCTGCTGCAAACCAAAGTGCTGCCAAAAGGCGTCGATTCACTGGTGACGGCGATGAATAACTCGTCGAGCCTGCTGCTGAAGATCATCAGCGACATCCTCGACTTCTCGAAGATTGAATCCGAACAGCTGAAAATTGAACCGCATCCGTTCTCACCTCGTGAAGTGGTCAATCACATTGCCAGCAACTATCTCTCGCTGGTGGTGCGTAAACGCCTGACGCTGTATGTGTTTATCGAAAACGATGTGCCGCTGACCATGGATGGCGACGCCATGCGTCTGCAACAGGTGATATCTAACCTGCTGAACAACGCCATCAAATTCACGCATACCGGCTGCATCATTCTGCATGCTTACGTCAAAGAGGGTTATCTGGCGTTCCGCGTGCGCGATACCGGCGTCGGTATTCCGGCCAAAGAGGTGACGCGCCTGTTCGATCCCTTCTTCCAGGTGGGTTCCGGCGTGCAGCGTAATTTCCAGGGAACCGGCTTAGGGCTGGCGATCTGTGAAAAGCTGATCAACATGATGGACGGCGATATCGAAGTCGATTCCGAACCGGGCATGGGCAGCCAGTTTATCGTGCGTATTCCGATCTACTCCGGTCAGCTGGCGGCGCCACCGCTGCTGGATGGCTTGCAGGAAAAAGCCATCTGGCTGGATATGCGCAATGAGTATCTCGCCAGCTTCCTGCTGCGTCTGCTGCAACAGCAGGGCATTCAGGCGGCGTATTACCACGGCCAGGCGGCGGCTGATGATGTGATCATCAGCGATCACGATGAGCCTGCCGCGCAAAGCGGACGCGCGCATATTCGTATCTGTGGTGAGCACATCGATATGCCGCACGAAACCGCGCCGGGGCAATGGATTCAGAGCAGCGCGATGCTGCACGATCTGCCGCAGCTGCTGGGTCGCATCTACCGCATCAACATTAATAGCGAAACCGCCACGCCGCTGCCGTTAACCGCACCAAAAGCTGCCGCGACCTTCGAAGATATTATCGTGCTGATTGTTGATGACCATCCAATCAACCGCATGTTGCTGTCCGAACAGCTCGGCACCGTCGGTTATCAAACCAAAACTGCGCAGGATGGCGTTGATGCATTGAACGTGCTGAGTCGCAACCATATTGATATCGTGCTGAGCGACGTGAACATGCCGAACATGGATGGTTATCGCCTGACGCAACGTCTACGTCAGTTAGGACATACTTTCCCGGTGATTGGCGTCACGGCAAATGCGTTAGCGGAAGAGAAGCAGCGCTGTATGGATGCGGGCATGGATAACTGTTTGTCGAAGCCGGTCACGCTGGATGTGCTGAAAAGTACGCTGGCGGTGTATGCGGAACGCGTCAGAAAGGGCAGGGAAGAGGCGTAAAGCGGGGACAAAAAAACGGGCGGTGTCAGAGGACGCCGCCCATTCGTATTACTCTTTGTCGACCTGAGTGGCGCTGACAGAAGAGAGATAGTTCAGCAGCGCGATATCATTTTCCACGCCCAGTTTCATCATGGCTGATTTCTTCTGGCTACTGATGGTTTTGATACTGCGGTTAAGTTTCTTAGCAATCTCAGTCACCAGGAAACCTTCTGCGAACAGACGCAGTACTTCACTCTCTTTCGGCGACAGACGTTTGTCACCGTAACCACCGGCGCTGATGCGCTCCAGCAGTTTTGCCACGCTTTCCGGCGTATATTTTTTGCCTTTCTGCAGAGCAGCGAGTGCTTTTGGCAGATCGGTTGGTGCGCCTTGCTTCAGTACGATCCCTTCGATATCCAGATCCAACACCGCGCTCAGGATCGCTGGGTTATTGTTCATGGTCAGAACGATAATCGAGAGGTCCGGATAGTGACGTTTGATGTATTTAATCAGGGTGATACCGTCACCGTACTTCTCGCCTGGCATGGAGAGGTCGGTAATCAGGACATTGGCGTCCAGTTTGGGCAAGCTGTTTACCAGTGCTGTTGAGTCTTCAAACTCACCTACAACGTTAACCCATTCAATCTGTTCCAGTGACTTACGGATACCGAACAGAACGATCGGATGGTCATCGGCAATAATTACGTTCAAGTTATTCATCTTATTGGTTACCTTGCTGCAGCAGTTGGCTGACGTAAGCGTCAATTTCACTGGTGGTATTTTTAATGGTTAAATCGTCACATACTTTAATGTGTTGTTCTAACGCTTCACAAAGCTGTTTACCTGACCCCAGATTGAGCATGGCAAACACGCCTTTCAGGCGATGTGCTGTCTGAGCAAGCGAGGGATAATCCTTTTCCGTCGCTTCAGTATACAGTCTCTTCACATCTGGCGGTACTGTCTCGGTAAACAGCTGGAAATAGCCTCCGCTCATCAGCGGCGTGGCTTCTTCATCTTCGCGACTCTCCTCTAACAAATCATGAGAAAGTTGCTTTTCAATCAGGGCCAGCAGCGCATCAAGCAGTGCATTACTGAGATTGAAGTTGACCCGGAATTGCTGTTCGTTCAACGCGTGATGACCCATTTCGTCACCGGCCAGCAACAGCGCCCAGCCGTTCAGGCGCGCCGGATCGTCGGTCACCAGCACATCATGATCCTGACCGGTTAAACGTTCATCTGACGTCAGGCACTTCGCTCCCCAGTTTTCGAGGTGGCGGCAAACGATCTTGTGGACGTCTTCTACGGCGATATCCACCAATGCGGTCACGCCTTCCAGCAGTTTCTCTTCCTGCTCGCCTTGTTGCTCTAACGCCAGCGGCAGCTGAATATTGTAGCGGGTGCCGATATCAGGTTTAGCGATGATCTCCAGCTGGCCGCCCATCTGTTTGCACAGCTGCTTACAGAGGAAAAATGCCATGCCGGACGCCTGGCCGAAGCGGTCTTGCGTGGTGTCGCCGAGATAGGGGAAATCGACATTCGCCAGTTCATCGACGCTCAAACCGGAGCCGGTATCCACCAGCTGCAGCAAGACCTGATTGGGCTTGTCTTCACTGGTTTTGATCTCCAGCGAAATCTTGCCCCAGCGCGTGGTGGTCAGCGAATAGTGCATCAGCGTGGTCAGCACTTTACGCAGCGCACGACGATCGCCAAAGCGCATCTCGTCATTGGCTAAATGGTTATTCACCACTAAAGCCAGACCTTTACGACGCAGCAGCGGCAGGCTTTCCAGCGCGATTTCGTCCAGCATATCCTGCAGGTTGAATACGCTGGCATCTGGCGACCAGTCATGCGCTTCAAGGCGATTGAGCAACACGATGTCATCCACCAGGCGCGCCAAACCCTGGCTCTCGTCGAGCAGATCGAGCACGCTTTCGTCATCGTCACGCTGGCTGAGTTGCACCAACTGCTTAACCATGCTTTGCAGTGGACGATTGAGCGCGTGACCGAGGTTATGCATCAGCTGCTGACGCATCTGGTGATTGCGATCCAGCACCTGTTGCGCCTTTTGCAGCTTCTTATTCACCAGCAATTCGCGGTCCTGATCGCGCATCATAAACAGCTGAGTATGCGGTGACAGCACGCTGCGCGCGTGGCGGATCTCATACACTTCGTTATTGATAGTCGCCTGCAATACGCCCTGATGTTGATCGGACATATTGATGATTTTCTGCAGATTCAGGTGCGGCAACAGATGCTCGGCGATTTTATTGCTGAGCAGCGTGCGGTTGGTGGCGAAGTCGTACACCAGCAAGCCGACCGGCAAGCTGGCCACAATCTCTTCGTTGAGCATGCGCAGCGAATCCAGTTCGGCGCTCTGATTCTCGTTCGGGCGCAGCGATTGCTGACGCAGCAGCGTAATGCCCGCAATCGACAGTAAAAACAGCACAAGGTTGATCAGCAGCGGCCACATCAGATTATGCAACGTATCCAGCGCCAGGCTGGTGAGCGGCACGCGATACACCAGCTGCAGCGACGTACTGGGCAGCGATGCGGCTATCTCCAGATTCGGATTCACCAGCGCCACGTGGGTGCTTTCGCTGCTGGTGTCGTCGCTGGTGGTGGTGGTCGAGGTTTGCGTCGCGTCCTGACGCAGCTGGAAGTTCTCCAGCGGCATATTACGCGGAATCAGATCGTTAACCGGCAAATCAAACGCCACCACGGTGGCTAAATGGCCCGGCTGATTGAAAGTGGTGCGCAAGGTAAAGTAGTGATCGTTCTGCCAGGCAAAGTGACGCAGCGGCGAGAAGCTTTCGCGCTCATCCAGCGCATTGGCCTGCTGCAGCATCTCGGCGCGGCGGCTATCAACCAGCGTATTAATCGCGCTCTCTTTATAACGCGTCGCCATGTCTTTCAGCGGCAGCGTGGAGATCATAATCAGGCTGTTATCCTGACCATTAAGAAAGTACATCGACCAAGTCGGATTTTCCGCGCCCCACAGCGTATCGAGATAGTTGGACATGCGCATGGTCATATCCAGCGTGCTGCTATCGTGCGAACCAAAAATCAGCGCTTCGGTTTTGCGGCGGGTTTTTTCCAGATAATAGACATCCGGGCGCAGGCGGGTTTCCTGAAGATTGCTGTTTGGCGAGGATCCGGCGGCGCTGGTGGCCAGGTTTTCATAGATCTGCCACGTAGCGAAGCGCGACGCATCGATGCGTTTTTGCATCGCACGCGCCAAATCGGTCATCGCATAGCGCTTCTCTGTCATCCAGGCATTCACGCTGTTGTGCACCATCGCGCCCAGCGCCAGAAAAAGCACCAGGTTAAACACCACGAAAAAGCGCGTTACATTGCCGGATGTCAGAGGAAATTTATAAGGCAGCATAGTGTCTCAGGATCATGGAATTAGCGCGCAACCCGTCGGGCACTGGCAGCGACGGCCAGCAGCAGCAGAGCGATAAGCAAAAATGCACCACTCAGGCTGATCCACTGGGAAATTAATCCGATTAAAGCCGGACCTGAAAGAATACCTGCATAGCCTAACGTTGTCATGGCCGAAATCGCCAGATTCGACGGCATATCGTGTTGATTCCCGGCAGCATTGAACAACATCGGCACCGTATTGGCGAGGCCAAAACCCACCAGCAGGAAAGCCAGCAGCGCAATTTGCGGCCACGGCAGTAACACCGCCAGCGTCATGCCCGCTGCAGCGGCTAACGCACCGGTCAACATCACCGGATAACGGCCGAAGCGCTGAATCACTTTATCGCCGGTCAGACGACCAATGGTCATCGCCACCGAGAACACCGCATAACCTAAACCGGCGTGCGCCGGGCTCATCTCCGGGCTTTGCAGCAGCAACAGCGCGCCCCAATCCAGCACCGCACCTTCGGCAAGAAACAGAATAAAACAGAGCAAACCGAGGAAAGCCACCCAACCGCGCGGGATCACCAGCCACGGCTGATCGGGCTGATGCAGGCGTTCGGTCATCAGCGTTGGCAGGCTCCACACCAACAGCAACACAATCAGCACCATCACCGCGCCAACCGCTTGCAACGGCGTCAGGCCGCTGCCGAGCAGCAGGCTGACGGAACCGGCGCCGATAATGCCGCCGAGGCTAAAGAAACCGTGGAAACCGGACATCATCGGCTTGCGCGCGGCTTTTTCCACTTCAACCGCCTGCACGTTCATCGCGACATCCAGCATGCCGAGTCCGGCACCAAATACCATTAAGGTGGCGGCCATCAGCCACATCACATCAAGCGTCGCCAGCAGCGGTAACACCGCCAGCACCACCAACGTGGAGCACAACATCACCCGACGACCACCGAAACGCGCGATTAAACCGCCGGTAATCGGCATTGCCGCCAGCGAGCCAATTCCCAGACACAGCAACAAACCGCCCAACGATGCGCCGCTCAGCGCAAGACGCTGGCTGGCGAACGGCACCAGCGGTGCCCATGCGGACATGCCCAATCCAGCAATAAGGAAAACGATGCGTGTCCCAAGATTGACACGGTGATGCAATTTATTGTGCGGCGCGGCGTCCAGTGCAGTCATAAAGAGTAATTTTCAGTAGCGGGTGAAGCGACGAAGTTTAGCATCAAAGCGGGCGTCACACCGCGCATCAGACAATATCGGATGGCAGCGATTAAACGCCAGAAACAGGCATATTACCGATTTTTTACACATCGCTGCGCTTTTCCAGAACTTTCCTGGCATGTGCCAACCATAACTGGAGTGACTTAAGTAAAATTTTTTCTGCTGAATGATGCAGTATACTGATGAAAGATTCCGCGCCACACGCGGCTTACACGTCAATCTTTTGGCGCTGTCGCAAAGCACACATTTCCGGATTTTCGCCAATAGGCAGCGACCACGTAAAACCGATATGTTAGTCATCCCATCGGCTCCCGATGCGGAATATAGCGAGATCGATATTATTTCTCCCCCTTGGGAGAATTTTGCTGTGCCTTATTTTACTCCTTGTTACCTGCAGGTAACCCGTTTTCATCAGGCGAAGCGGGCCGTTTATTAACGGCCTGTATGGCGCACCGGTACGCTTAAATCATTAATAAGCTTAATGGCCGCTGCAATACATTCCCTGTAACGAGGTTACCTATGTCTTCACGTCTATCAGAACAACAATTAGCGGCGATTCTGCAATCCGCGGTCAGCCTTTATCCAGTGGCAGACGACACGTCTTCTTTGCAAACGCGCAGCGTGGATACCACGCCGCCCGCGCCGTTGCGTCCGTATGAACCCATTGCCCAGGATGGTGTGATCGCCGCGTGGGAATCCGGCAGGAATATTCACCTGCGCGGCCGCGCCGAATCCGAGCCGGGCGCTACCGTAACGCTGACCTTTAACGGCGAAGTCTGGCACAGCACGGTAAATAAATGGGGTTACTGGAATGCCTCGATGCCGCCGTCGGTGCTCAACGGATTGGCGGACGGCGCCTATTCGCTGACGCTAACCATCACCGACAAAGCCGGTAACAGCACCGATACGCAGGTGGGCTTTGGGGTTTACGTGGATAAAACCATCAAGCCCACGCTGACGGTGGATCCGATCAGCGGGGATAACGCGGTCAGCGTGACAGAAGGCATTTACGGCGTGGAGGTGCACGGCAGCGCCACGCACATGCCGGCGAACAGCCATATCACGGTGATCTTAGCCGGGAAAAAATACCCTGGCGGCGTTAACGATAAAGGCGAATGGACCGCCGCTATTCCTTCACAGGATCTTCAGGCGTTACAGGATGGCGTCTATAGCCTGAAAGTCAGCGCTACCGATCCCAACGGCAAAACCACCGCTTATCTGCAGGATGTCACCTTAATTACCCACGTTAGCAGCCTGCCGCACATCAGCTTCGATAAGGTCACGGCAGACAACGTAATCAATAAAGAAGAGAGCCAAAACGATCTCACCTTTAGCGGCGATCTCTCGGTGGTGGTGCCGGGCCAGCAGCTGTTGCTGTGCAGCGGTGATGCGGTTTATCACGCGCAGATCGGCAGCGACGGTCACTGGCAGGTAACGATTCCGGCCAGTGAAGTGGCGAGCTTTATTTCACTGGGTGAAATCCGGGTGTATGCGCAGGATGGCGCTGGCAACAGCACCGACGCCATGCTGGAACTGAACGTGGTCACCCAACTGCCAGATATCTATTACGAAATTGATATTGGTGGCGATACCACGCTGAATCAGCAGGAAGCGCAACACGATCTCAGTTTCTATCTGGAAGGCGTGAAGGAGCTGACGCTCAACGGCAAAAATTACACGCCGGTCAACGGCATGGTCACCATCAGCGCCGAAGATCTGCAGGCGCTGCCGGATGGCGAAGTGTCGGCGCTGGCCTCGCGCTGGGATGAGTACGGCAACCACGATACGCAGATTATCGAGAACCTGTTCAACGTGGCCACGCATCAGGTGCCGACCATTACGCTGAATCAACCGTTTGGCGACGGCGTGCTAGATGCGGCGGAGCTGAATAGCTGGCATCTGATTCAAGGCAGCAGCAGCCATCTCGATCAGGGCAGTTTGGTGACGTTGACGCTGGGCGATCAGAGTTACACCGCCACGGTTAAAGCCGACGGCAACTGGGCGCTGACCATTTTGGCGGGTCAGCTGGCACCGCTGGATGATGGCAGCTACCAAATGAAGGTCAGCGCGCAGGACAAAGCGGGGAATGTGGCGACGGCGACGCAGCCGGTGACCATCGATAGTCATGAGGCGGCCGCCAGCGTCAGCAGCGAGCCGCTGAATACGCTGCTGACCAACGCAGGCGACAGCGCCGCCGCTCAGCCCAGCGATGCGCGCGCCATGGAGAGCCACTACAACGCCAGCGATAGCAGTTACACCCTCGGCGATCATCTGCAGCAACATCAGGTTCAGAGCCTGGCGTAATCCGCCCATCAACCGCTAGCAACATCGGCTAGCGGTTGCCAGCCCACTCTCATTGCTCACGGGACAACAGGGATGACTGCACAACCCTTCAACAGCGACAACGGCATCGCGGCGATGCTGCGCGTGGCGGCATGCTTCGGTAAACCGGCGGACGGCAGCACGCTGCGCCAGCAGATGCGCTGGTTTCAACATCTGGCACCGACGCAACAATTAGAACGTTTAGCTGGGCTGCTGGGCCTGCATTTGATGCTGGTGCCGCACAGCAAACTGCGCTGGCGCCAGGAAATTGTGCCGGTGTTACTGCTGCTGGAAAACGGCAGCGTGGCGTTGATAGAAGAGGTGGATAGCAACGGTGGCGTGCGTTACTGGCTGAGTGAAAGTGGCGATGTGGTGCGCGCGGGTCAGCTGCAGGATTTGCTAGTGCAGGCCGACATACAGGTTGGCGTAGTTGGCGTGGCGGCGCGGGCACGTGATGCGCGCATCGACGAGTTTGTGCAGCCGTATCAGCCGCACTGGTTCTGGCATAACTTTCGTGGCATGAAGCGACGCATCGCGGAAATCAGCCTGGCCTCGCTGGTCGGCAACGTGCTGGCGCTGGCGGGTATTCTGTTTTCCATGCAGGTGTACGATCGGGTGATTCCGGCGCAGTCGCAGCCGACGCTGTGGGTGCTGTTTGCCGGCGTGGTGCTGGCGGCCGCCATTGAGTATCTGATTCGCCTGATGCGCACCCAGGTTTCCGATCTGATGGGCAAACGCATCGACCTGAAAATATCCGCCATGCTGTTCGCGCGGGCGATGAACATCCGCAACGAAGCACGTCCGCGTTCCACCGGCTCCTTTATTGCCCAACTGCGTGAAATTGATCAGGTCCGCGAACTGCTGACGTCCACCACGGTGAATGCCGCCGCCGACTTGCCGTTTGTGCTGCTGTTTCTGCTGATCATGGCGTCGATTGGCGGCTGGCTAGTGCTGATTCCGTTACTGGCGATCCCGCTGATTGTCGTTCCCGGCTTGCTGGTGCAGATCCCGATGGCGCGGCTGGCGCAGGAAGGGCTACGCGAAAGCGCACTGCGTCAGGCGGTGCTGGTGGAAACCCTGGAAGGCGTCGAGGACATCAAAGCGCTGCAAGCGGAACCCTATTTTCAGCGCCAGTGGGAGCAAACGCATGAAGTTAGCGCGGCCATCAGCAATCAGCAACGTTTGTGGGGCGCGCGCCTCACCGGTTGGTCGGCCAGTGTGCAGCAACTCACCTATGCCGGCATGTTGGTGTTCGGCGTCTATCTGGTGCTCGACAATCAGATCACCACCGGCACGCTGGTGGCGTGCAGCTTGCTCTCATCACGCACCATCGCGCCGCTGATGCAGCTCACCATGGTGTTCTCGCGCTGGCAGCATGCTAAATCGGCGATGAAAGGGCTGGATGAACTGCTAAAGAAGCCGCTCGATCAACCCGATCACGCCACGCTGGCGCACTGTCCGGTGCTGACCGGCAGCTATCATCTGCAAAACGTGCATTACCGCTACGAAGAGGAGAGCGGTAATAGCGTGCTCAACATTCCGCAGTTGCAGATCACGCCCGGCGAACGCGTGGCGATCCTCGGTAAAGTCGGCGCGGGCAAATCGACGCTGCTGAAGATGCTGGCCGGTCAGGCGCGCGCCAGCCAGGGCAAAGTGCTGGTGGACGGCGTCGATCTCACCTGCATCGATCCGGTCGATCTGCGCCGTCAGCTTGGCTGGCTGTCGCAGGATGCGCGGCTGTTTTTCGGCACGCTGCGCCAGAACCTGCTGCTCGGTAATCCGCACGCCAGCGAGCAGGAGATGCTGCAGGCGCTGCGCATCAGCGGCGCGTTAGCTTTGGTGCAGCAGGACGCCGCCAGCCTCGATCGCATAATTCATGAAGGCGGACGCGGCTTGTCCGGCGGCCAGCGGCAAATGGTGCTGCTCAGCCGGCTGATTCTGCGCCAGCCGCAGGTGGTTTTGCTGGATGAACCGACCGCGGCGATGGATGAACAGCTGGAAGCGCAGGTGATTCGTCAGCTGGCGCAATGGGTCACCGGGCGCACGCTGGTGCTGGTCACGCATCGTCCCGCGCTGCTGCGCATGGTCGATCGCATCATCGTGATGGATAACGGCCGCATTGTGGCCGATGGTGCGCGCGACGAGATTCTGCGCCACGCCGCCAGTAAAAAAGGAGATGCGGCATGAGCGTGGTGCTGTTGGATAAAGACCTGACGCGGCGTGAACGTCGCACCTCGGCGATCATCTGGCTGTGCGTGTTGGCGCTGCTGCTGTTTCTGCTGTGGGCGTACTTTGCGGTGCTGGATGAAGTAACGGTGGGCATCGGCAAAGTCACGCCTTCCAGCCGCGCGCAGATTATTGATAGCCTCGATGGCGGCATCGTCAAACAGCTCTATGTGCACGAGGGCAATATCGTGCAGCGCGGCGAGGTGCTGGCAACACTCGATCCCACGCGCTTTCAAACCAACTTTGGTGAAGCGATTGCGCGGGTGCGCACGCTGCGTGCCTCCTCTGAACGTTTACAGGCCGAGCTCAGCGACACGCCGCTAAGGTTCAGCGCCGATATCCTGCAACATCCCGAACTGGTGGCGCGCGAAACGCAGCTCTATCAGGCGCGGCGACAGAATTTTGTCGAGACCATCGGCAATTTGCAGCAATCTCTTGCGCTGGTGCAGGCAGAACTCAACGTGACGGAGCCGCTGATGCTGCGCGGCGCGGCAGGCAAGGTGGATGTGATTCGCCTGCGTCGCCAGGTTAGCGATCTGCGCGGCAAAATCGACGAAGCGCGCAACGATTATTACGTGCGCGCCCATGAAGAGCAGGTGAAAAACAACGGTGAACTGGATGCGCAGCTGCAGGTGGCGGCAGGGAAGCAGGATCTGCTGACGCGCACTACGCTGATTTCGCCGGTGCGCGGCATTGTGAAGGATGTGCGCGTCACCACCGTGGGCGGCGTGCTGGAGCCGGGTGGCAAGCTGATGGAGATTGTGCCACTGGAGGATCAACTGCTGATTGAGACGCGCATCAATCCACGCGATATCGGCTATATCCGGCCGGGTTTACCTGCGGTGGTGAAGATCACCGCCTACGATGCTTCGATCTATGGCGATCTGCGCGGGGAAGTCGAAACCGTCTCGCCTGATACGCTGCAGGACGAGGTGCGGCACGACGAATTTTACTATCGCGTCTATGTGCGCACGCAAAAAGCCGAGCTGACCAATAAAAGCGGACGCAGATTCGCCATCATGCCCGGCATGGTGGCGAATGTTGAGATTAAAACCGGTCAGAAAACCGTGATGGATTATTTACTTAAGCCGCTGAATAAAGCGAAGGAATCACTGCGTGAGCGTTAACAATATGCGCCGGCTATTATTGCAGCGATCTTTGTTACGTGCTGAAATTAACATTGCCGATTTAAGGCTATGAATTGAACAAAATGTGCGAAAAGAGACAAATAATGCGCGGTAGTTATTGTGGTTAATTTAACCCGCATAATTAACTTTACGCAATATAAGGTGATGTCTGAATTACGGACAAAAAAATGCCGGACCATCTAGTCCGGCGGGAAATTAGGGTAAATCAAAACATTCGGGGTGAATGAAGGTAATAATGAAATAAATGATGATAGCGGGGATAATTGTATGCTCTGGATGGATTGGAGTTTTGTCATTCAGTGCTGAAATGTAACTCATGTAATTTTATGTTTTTAAACGATTAAAATATATATTGTCAAAAAGTGCTATATTTTTTACCTATCTGTGCTGGTTATTAGTTCCCCGATATTTACATCCTGAAATAACTATTAAATACACTGAAACAGTTTTGGAAATTTAGTAGCATTTTCGTGATAGATTATTGCCCAACATAAAATAACAATGGCGTGCCGGCTGAATTTTTAATCGTTCAGTTCGCAGTGGCAAAAATAAAGGCACATTAAAGAGGGTAATAAAAATGAAACGTCGCGTTCTCTCCCTGATGATTCCTGCATTGCTGGTGGCAGGATCAGCAAGCGCAGCTGAAATTTACAATAAAGATGGCAATAAATTAGACCTCTACGGCAAAGTGGACGGTCTGCATTATTTCTCTGATGACTCTGGCTCAGACGGTGACCAGTCTTACCTGCGTTTTGGCTTCAAAGGTGAAACTCAGGTGACCGATCAGCTGACCGGTTACGGCCAGTGGGAATATCAGGCTGCACTGAACACCGCTGAAAGCGAAGGCACCGCGAACAGCTTCACGCGTGTTGGTTTTGCTGGTCTGAAATTTGGTGATGCAGGTTCATTCGATTACGGCCGTAACTACGGCGTGATGTACGATCTCGGCGCATGGACTGACGTTCTGCCAGAGTTCGGTGGCGATACTTACGGCGCGGACAACTTCCTGTTCCAGCGCAGCAACGGCCTCGCAACCTATCGTAATACCAACTTCTTCGGTTTAGTCGATGGCTGGAACTTCGCGGTTCAGTATCAAGGCAAAAACGACAACCCAACCGAATCCTCTTCTGGCCGTGATGTGCTGGGCGAGAACGGTGACGGCTACGGTCTGAGCACCACTTACGATCTGGGTTCAGGTTTCGGTATTGGTGCAGCGATGTTCCAGTCTGACCGTACCAACAACCAGAACAGCACCACATCGGGCATTCTGGGCCATGGCGATAAAGCCGATGCTTACAGCGGCGCGCTGAAATATGACGCTAACAACGTTTACCTGGCCGCGATGTACAGCCGTTCGTACAACGCCACTCGCTTCGGTTCAAGCGATGCAAGCGCTTACGGTTACGCCAACAAAGCGGATAACTGGGAATTGGTGGCGCAGTACCAGTTCGACTTCGGCCTGCGTCCATCTCTGGCGTTTGTCTCTTCTCGCGGCTCTGACATCGAAGGTTACGGCAGCCAGAACCTGAAGAAATACATTGATGTAGGCGCAACTTACTACTTCAACAAAAACATGTCGACCTACGTTGATTACCAGATCAACCTGCTGGACGACAACAACTTCACCGACGCAGCCGGTATCAATACCGATGACGTCGTAGCACTGGGCTTGGTTTACCAGTTCTAAGGGTGATGGAGCGTGACTTGCCGGTCACGCTCCCGTTTTCAGCAGCGCATCCAGCGCGGCACGCAGCACGTCGACCACCCGTTCCGCCTCCTCGCCAATCTGTACCTGCACAATCGCGCCCTCAACCAGCAACACAATCTGCGCCGTTTTCACCTGCTGATCGGGCAACAGTTTGTCGCTGATCGCCTGCGCCATCTCACGCTTATGCTGACGAATCAGTTCGCTGGCTTCCGCTAACGTGCTGCCCAGCTCCGCAGCGGTATTGATAAACGCACAGCCGCGATAATCGTCATCCCTGAACCAGCTCAGTAAAGCCGCGGGCAGGGCATCGATCAACGCCGCGTGCTGATTCAGCGCATGGCGAAACGCCAGCATCCAGCGCTGATGGCGCTGCTGTAAAAATGCCAGCACCAGCGCATTCTTCGCCGGAAAGTGACGATAGAAAGTCACTTTGGTCACGCCCGCTTCCGCAATCACCTTATCCACGCCGGTGGCGCGAATGCCTTGTTGGTAAAAAAGCTGCTGCGCGCACAGCAAGATACGATCGCGCGCGGATGCGGTGGCATCAAAGATCAGAGGCTCAAGCATAAAAATTCCTGTGTTTGCATGTAGACAGAATTGTCTACATACGGCAGGATGAATCAAGTAGACAGACCTGTCTACATAATCAGGAGAAATAACATGCTGGTGCCACCGTTCAATCAACAAACCGCGTTACAAAAAGTCCGCATGGCGGAAGATGCCTGGAACAGCTGCGATGCGCAGCGTGTTTCGCTGGTGTACAGCGAAGATACGCGCTGGCGCAATCGCAGTGAATTCGTCAATGGACGTGCAGAAGTCGTGACTTTCCTGCAGCGTAAGTGGATTAGAGAGTTGGATTATCGACTGATCAAGGAGTTATGGGCGTGGCATGAAGATAAGCTGGCGGTGCGCTTTGCCTATGAATGGCATGATGACAGCGGTAACTGGTTCCGCAGCTATGGCAATGAGAACTGGCACTTTGGCGCCGATGGTTTGATGATTCAGCGATTCGCCTGCATCAACGATCTGCCGATCAGCGCAGATCAGCGTTTGTTCCACTGGCCAGCCGGCACGCGCCCGGACGATCATCCGGGCCTGAGTGAGTTGGGACTGTAGCGGTTATTGCATACCGCGCCATTTTTTGGCTTTGGGCGCCGGTTGCGGCGGCGGGTTGGTGATGGCGGTCAGGCTGCCTTCCATCGCGACACCCGCCAGCGTAAAGGCGGAGAAGCTAAGCCAGTGCTGCCATTTACTGTTTTGTGTTTTAGTATTTTCCATTCTGCACCTCGCTGAAGTTCAACTCATCTTCAACAATGCAGCATTCATGCCAGCGCACCGCTCTCAGCGCCACGCGGCTTGCAGCGACTTTGCTACACTGCGCCAGCGCTGAAGCGGTGCAGAAGGGTGATTTTCTGGTGCAATAATTTAACGTCGGCGTGCAGGATAGTGCTGAATCAGGCGATGGCGGTAAGTCTGCCAACATTTGAAACTGCCATAAATAAACAGCCCGGCGGTTACGGCAATAATCATATAAATCATCTGATGCTCCTGTAGGCATAACGTTGCAGGAACCGGTTATCCTGTGTCAGCGTTTATCGAACATCAAGCAGCTTTAGACTGCTTTACAAGCGAGTTATGCTTTGTAATTGGCTGTAGTAATGCGTTACAGATGAGGAATTGATGCGTTATCAGAATATTCTGCTAATTGGCCTGCTGGCATTGGGACTCAGCGGTTGCGAAAAAAACAGCAGCCAACCCGCGATGGTGCTGGAAGGCAAAACCATGGGCACCGTGTGGCGCGTCAGCGTCGCCCGCGTTAATCCGCAGCGCAAAGCCGCGTTGCAGCAGCTGATCCAGCAACAGCTGGATCGCGATGACGGCGAACTCTCGACGTGGAAAAGTGATTCGGTGCTATCGCACTTCAATCAGTATCAAGGCAACGCACCGCAGCCGGTGAGCGCTGATATGGCGGATATCGTTACTGAAGCGCTGCGAATCGGGCACAAAACCTCGGGTGCGATGGATATCACCGTGGGCCCGCTGGTAAATCTGTGGGGCTTTGGCCCAACCAAGCAACCGGCGCATACGCCCAGCGAGGCGAAAATCGCCGCCGCTAAAGCGCTGACCGGTTTGCAGCATCTGCGTGTGATTCAGGGCGTGGACGGTCAATGGCTGCAAAAAGATCTACCCGGCTTGTATGTCGATCTCTCCACCATGGGCGAAGGCTATGCCACCGATCATCTGGCGCGTCTGATGGAGCAGCAAGGCATCACTGATTATCTGGTTTCGGTGGGCGGCGCGGTATTGAGCCGTGGCGTCAATGCTAATCAGCAGCCGTGGCGCGTGGCGATCCAGAAACCCACCGATCGCGAAAACGCGGTGGAAGCGCGCGTCGATCTGCAAGGACACGGCATCAGCACCTCCGGCAGCTATCGCAACTATTATGAACTCGATGGCAAACGCATTTCGCACGTCATCGATCCGACTACCGGAAGACCGATCGAGCACAAGCTGGTGTCGGCAACGGTGATAGCCACCACCGCGCTGGAAGCGGATGGCTGGGATACCGGTTTGATGGTGCTCGGCAGCGAACGCGCTAAAGCGTTGGCGATAAAAGATCATCTGGCGGTCTATTTGATCAGCAAGCAGGGCGACGGTTTTACTCACTGGATGTCGCCGCAGTTTAAAACCTTCCTCATCGATCAGGCATCTCAATAAAGGAGGCGCACATGCTGGATTTATTTAGTGACGAAGCGCCGTGGCAGGAACCGCTGGCGGATGGCGCGGTGATTCTGCGGCGTCGCGCTCGCGAACAGGCCGATGCGCTGCTGGCGGCGATTCACGACATCGCCGCGAAAAATCCCTTTGCCCATCGCATCACGCCCGGCGGCCATCGCATGTCGGTGGCGATGACCAACTGTGGCGATTTTGGCTGGTCCACCGATTCGCGCGGCTATCAATATACCGAGCAAGACAGCAACAGCGGACACCATTGGCCGCCGATGCCCGCACTGTTCCGCGAACTGGCGCAGCAAACCGCGCGCGAAGCGGGCTTTGCTGGTTTCAATCCGGATGCCTGCCTGATTAACCGCTACGAACCCGGCGCAAAACTGACGCTGCATCAGGATAAAGATGAGAAGGATCTGCGCCAGCCAATTGTGTCGGTATCACTGGGATTGCCTGCGGTATTCCAGTTCGGCGGTTTCGAACGCGGCGATGCCACCCAGCGCGTGCTGCTGGAACATGGCGATATCGTGGTGTGGGGCGGACCCTCGCGCCTGCGTTATCACGGCATTCTGCCGCTCAAACCCGGCATTCATCCGCAGGCGGGCGCTTTCCGTTTCAACCTGACTTTCCGCCGCGCATTTTAGCCATTTTCGGCGTTTATACGCAGGTGCGCATGAATGCGCACCCTACGAAACCCCGCCATATATCCGTAGGGTCGCCATTCATGGCGACCGATTCATTCAGGCAACGATGGGATGAGAATTATTCTTGCTATCAGCCAAGGCGACATTAAACTGCAGGCTGCTTTATTGACCGCTGGAACCCTTTGATGGCATTGCTGCAAGTCGTTTTTCGCCAGTACCGCTGGCCTTTTATTGGCGTCATTCTTCTCACGTTGTTAAGCGCCGTGCTCGGTATCGGCCTGATTGCCTATATCAATAATGAGCTGATCGTCGCAGTGAATACCTCGATTTCGGTGCTGCCGAGTTTCCTTGGCCAGCTGTTCCTGTTGATGGCGGTGACGCTCGGCTCCCAGCTGGCGCTGACCATGCTCGGCCACCACTTTGTCTGGCGGCTGCGCGGCGAATTCATTAAACGGATCCTTGATACGCGCGTGGAGCGCATCGAGCAGATCGGCAATGCCCAGCTGCTGGCCGGTCTCACCAGCGATGTGCGCGCCATCACCATCGCCTTCGTGCGTTTACCCGAGCTGATTCAGGGCATCATTATTACGCTCGGTTCAGCGCTTTATCTCGCCTGGCTCTCGCCAAAAATGCTGCTGATCACCTGCCTGTGGCTGGTGGTGACGCTGGTGGGCGGCTGGTTGTTGGTTTCACGGGTTTATCAGCACATGGCTAAGCTGCGTGAAATCGAAGATGACCTGTACCGCGATTTCCAGACCATTATTGAGGGACGTAAAGAGCTGCAGCTCAACCGCGAACGTGCGCAGCTGATTTACGACAGCGTTTATCAGGAGAATGCCAAAAGCTATCGCCACCACATTGTGCGTGCCGATACCTTCCATCTCAGCGCGGTGAACTGGTCGAATATCATGATGCTCGGCGCAATTGGCATCGTGTTCTTTATGGCGAACGGGCTGGGCTGGGCCAACACGGCGGTGGCGGCAACCTATTCGCTGACGCTGCTGTTCCTGCGTACGCCGCTGCTGGCGGCGGTCGGTGCCTTGCCGACGCTGCTCAGCGCGCAAGTGGCCTTCCGCAAGCTCAACACCTTTGAACTGGCGCCATATGAAGAAACCTTCAAGGCGCTGCCAAAAGTCAGCGACTGGCAAACGCTGGAGCTGCGCGATGTCTGCTTCCACTACGGCGAGCACGGATTCCAGGTTGGGCCAATCAATTTGACGCTGCGTCGCGGCGAGCTGGTGTTTCTGATTGGCGGCAACGGCAGCGGAAAATCGACGCTGGCGATGCTGCTCACCGGCCTGTATCAGCCGCAATCGGGCAGTTTGCTGCTGGATGGCAAGGTGGTTGACTGGCAAAACCTCGATGCGTATCGCAAACATTTCTCGGCGGTGTTTACCGACGTGCATCTGTTTGACCGCCTCATCGGCGATCAAGGGCAGCCGGCCAATTCTGTGCTGGTGCAGCAGTGGCTGGAGCGTTTGAAGATGCAGGACAAGCTCAAGCTGGAAGGTAACAGAGTGCTCAATCTGCAACTGTCGAAAGGTCAGAGCAAACGCCTGGCGCTGCTGCTGGCGGCCGCCGAAGAGCGCGATATTCTGCTGCTCGACGAATGGGCGGCGGATCAGGATCCGCATTTCCGTCGCATCTTCTATCGTGAGCTGCTGCCGTGGTTACAGGAATCGGGCAAAACGGTGTTCGCCATCAGCCACGACGATCACTACTTTATTCATGCCGATCGCTTGCTGGAGATGCGCGAAGGTCAACTGAGTGAGTTGACCGGCAACGAACGCGAGATGGCAACGCTGGATGCGGTGCAACGTACCGATACCGGCCATTAACGCCAGCCGGGAAAGCTTAGCGAAAACCCTTATTGGGCAAGAAGTTGCGGAGTGAGTAAAGTCACTCCCAGCAGAAATCCTCGTTTCTGCGTCCCTGGAACACTTTTCTGTCGTCTTGTGTTGTCACCGGCTCGGGTTTATTTCTGAGCCGGTTTTTTATTTTGTCGGTAGCGGATGCGTCAGCAACGTAATCACGCGGCTTCCAGCCAGCCAGAAGCGCGCCTGCAGCAACGCTTTGGTGGTGAAATACGCATCAAAATCCCGACATAACCGCAGCGTTGCGCGGCCTTGCTGCACGTCGAGTTCCACCACTTCCGCCTGAAGAAAATCCATCGGCTGATGCAGTTGCGGCCACAGCGCTTTGTACACACTCTCTTTCAGTGAAAACAGCAGCGTGGCGGCCTGGGCAAAGGGCAAAGGTTGCGCCAGCAGGCGCTGCTTTTCCGCCGCGCTCATCAACATCTCGGCGGTTTCATCGGCGGTTTCCTCCGCCATTATCTGCTCAATATCCACGCCCACGCACAGTGGCTCGCGCGTCGCAGCCATCACCGCAACGCTGTGCGTGTGCGACAGCGACGCCTGAATGCCGGCGGGCCACAGCGGTGAACGATCGGGCGCATTACACAACACAAAATGCGCTAAACCGAAGTGCGCGAAATTTTGCTGCACCAGCCAGCGACTCGCCAGATGCTCGGCTTTGCGTTTGGTCACTGCGCTCTGTAGCGACGCGGGCAGCGGCAGTTGCCACGCCTGATGCAATTCAGCATGCCAATGTTGTTGATCGAATTCGCACCAGGCGATCGGTAATGTATCCAGCGACATGCCAGCAGCGCGGATAAACGGGGAAGAGGGCAGAGCAAGCGGCGTTTGAGAGGCGAACATAAAAAATCACGGCTGACGGAAAACGTAGTTTTACCAGCCAGCCGGATGGAGAGCAAGCCAAAGGGGCTCGCCTACTTTTAGTTATTTGGCGGAATCGCCATACCTTTAATCTGCACCACGAAGTGCTGATGGCCTTTAGTGATGCGCGCACCGCGATCGCACCAGCGCGAGGCGAGACGGAAGAAATCGTCGCTGCCGATATCGTAAGCCAGTTCAACTTTATTGATACCCGAGTGCAGGAGTTCTTCCGCATCCTGCAGGTTTTTTGCTTTGATGACCATAATGGTTTCCATCGAAAAAACAAGAGCCCTAAGAGTAAGAGAAGTCTGTGACAGTTTTGTTTCAATTTGATGAAGCGCTGTCATATTTATCCATAAATGTGATCTGGCTCGGGTTGGGTTGCTTTCGGTAAGTTACTGATTAAAAGCTCATAATCAGCATTGCTTTGGCGATAATCTGATAATGGTTTTAGGGCTGAAGCATTGTCAGCCCTGAATCCTAAATCTTTTGCTGGTTAACGCGCGAAGAAAGCTGCTGATGATTCTCCTTACGTTCGCTGTAGCGATCCGCGAGGTAGTCAGTGTGGCCTTTCAGGATCAGCGTGATTTTGAACAACTCCTCGACCACATCAACAATCCGATCGTAGTACGCCGAGGGTTTCATCCGACCTTCTTCATCAAATTCCTGCCACGCCTTCGCAACCGACGACTGATTAGGAATGGTGAACATCCGCATCCATCGACCCAGCACGCGCATCTGATTGACGGCATTGAATGATTGGGAGCCGCCACATACCTGCATCACTGCCAGTGTTTTGCCCTGCGAAGGACGAATTGCGCCTTCAGTCAACGGAATCCAGTCAATCTGCGCTTTCAGGATACTGCTCATCGCGCCGTGCCGTTCTGGCGAGCTCCACACCATGCCATCGCACCACCTCACCAAACTCCGTAACTCCTGCACTTTTGCATGCGTTTCAGGCGCATCGTCAGGAAGCGGCAAACCTGACGGGTTAAAAATCTTCACCTCTGCGCCCATTTTTGTCAGCAGCCGAGCCGCTTCTTCTGCCGAGAATCGACTAAATGAGCGCGGACGGACGGAACCGTAAAGGATGAGAAATTTTGGGGGCAGATCTGATTCACCGATCTGTTCGGCGATTGAAGGATCAAAGTGCTCAGTAACGAGGGCAGGAAATGCGGTCATGTGAAAATCTCCGGGCTTTAGATTCTGCCTTTACTTCTAACACATATGAATTAACATATGTATTAGATTTTTTTACCGGAACCTAATCCAATGCTTCCTGTTCAACTTTTCAAACTGCTTGCCGACGAAACGCGCATGACGATCATTTTATTATTACGAGAAGCCGGAGAGCTGTGTGTCTGCGATCTCTGCACTGTAACTCAGCAATCACAGCCAAAGATTTCACGCCACATTGCCTTGCTACGTGATGCTGAACTGATTTTGGATCGGCGTGAAGGTAAGTGGATTCACTATCGACTCTCTCCGCATATGCCGGCCTGGGCTGCATCGATTATCGATACGGCCTGGAATAGCCAACGTGAGGAAGTGCGTGAGTCGCTGAAAAACGCCGTCGCTACGGGTTGTCAATAATCATTAAACATATTCGATTATTCGAATTCATTGGAGGCGCGATGTTTCTGGCGGGCGCAATATTTGTTTTGACCATCGTATTTGTCATCTGGCAGCCACGCGGCCTGAGCATTGGCTGGACGGCAACAATCGGGGCTTTACTGGCTTTGGTTACCGGCGTCATCCAGTTACACGATATTCCCGCTGTGTGGCACATTGTCTGGAATGCCACGGCGGCCTTTATTGCCATCATTATCATCAGCCTGTTGCTGGATGAATCCGGCTTTTTTGAATGGTGTGCTTTGCATGTCGCACGCTGGGGTAATGGGCGAGGTCGGCTGCTGTTCACGTACATCGTGTTGCTCGGCGCGTGTGTCGCTGCGCTTTTTGCCAACGATGGTGCCGCTCTGATCCTGACACCGATAGTTATCGCAATGCTGCTGGCGTTGGGCTTCAGTAAAGGCGCAACGCTGGCTTTTGTCATGGCAGCCGGTTTTATCGCCGATACAGCGAGTTTACCGCTGATCGTCTCCAATCTGGTCAACATCGTTTCCGCTGATTTCTTCAAATTGGGATTCAACGATTACGCGGCGGTGATGGTCCCGGTTGATATTGCCGCCATCATCGCGACGCTAGTGATGCTGCACCTTTTCTTCCGGAAAGATATTCCCGCTAGCTATGAGGTTTCACGCCTCAAACTGCCAGCTGCAGCCATAAAAGATCCAGCCACCTTTAAAGCCGGTTGGCTGGTGCTGTTGCTGCTGTTAGTGGGATTTTTCCTGCTGGAGCCGATGGGCATTCCGGTCAGTGCAATCGCCGCGCTGGGCGCGTCAATTCTGTTTATCGTTGCCAAAAGAGGCCATGCGATTAACACCGGTAAAGTGTTACGCGGCGCACCCTGGCAGATCGTGATTTTTTCGCTGGGCATGTATCTGGTGGTCTATGGCCTCAAAAATGCCGGCCTGACGCAATATCTCACTGACTTACTCAATCTCTTTGCCAGCCACGGATTATGGGGCGCCACCTTGGGTACCGGTTTGATGACGGCGCTGCTTTCTTCAGTGATGAATAATATGCCGACGGTGTTAATTGGTGCGCTGTCGATTGATGCCAGCACCGCGCAGGGCGTGATAAAGGAAGCGATGATTTATGCCAATGTTATTGGTTGCGATCTCGGACCCAAAATTACGCCGATTGGCAGTCTTGCCACGCTGCTTTGGCTGCATGTTCTTGATAAGAAGAATATTAGAATTAGCTGGGGATATTACTTCCGGGTTGGCGTCGTGATGACGTTGCCCGTGCTGCTGATAACCCTGAGCGCGCTGGCCTTGCGCCTGACTTTGTCCCATTAACTTGTCCCATTAAGATGAGAGTAACTATGACTGACATCACTATTTATCACAATCCAGACTGTGGAACATCGCGCAACACGCTGGCGTTAATACGTAATAGCGGAGTTGAACCAAATGTCATTCTTTACCTGCAGACGCCGCCAAATCGGCAACAACTCCAGGCATTGATCAGTGCGATGGGCATCAGTACGCGTGCATTATTACGTAAGAACGTCGAACCCTACGAAAAGCTGGGATTAGCCAACGAGAGCTTTAGTGATGAACAGTTACTTCAGGCGATGTTGAATCACCCGATTCTGATTAACCGCCCGATTGTCGTGTCACCGCTGGGTACGCGCCTGTGCCGACCTTCAGAAGTCGTTCTCGATATTCTGCCAGACGCGCAGCAGGGCGCGTTCACCAAGGAGGATGGTGAGAAGGTGATCGGTGATGATGGGAAGCGGAGGGTTTAGCCAGAATAGGAGATAAACATTCGTGAAGCCAATTCGTGGCAAGAATTCTCTCAACTAAGAAGACACCTTTACGGCGTATGACCTTGAAAAAGCCTGTACAAAAATAAAACAATAAATACAGATTCGTTTCTATATAAGAGGCGATTTGTGTGATGCAGATCAAATTTTTTAACTTAAGCGAGTGTATAAATACGTCAACTTAATTTGAATTGGAAATTAACAAGTGAAACGTACGTTTATCGCTTTAGCTGTTACCGTCGCTGCATTTAATGCTGCTGCATCTGTAGATTTCTCTGGTGGCGAAGTTGTTAGCTATAGCCATAGCACTAACGTCTATTCGGTGAAGTTGCACGGTGCTACATGGAGCGGTGTTAGATCCGAACAATTGACTGCTCAACAGTTGAAAGGTCAGGCAATGAAAGAGGCATTAGCCAATTCTGTTAATGGGGTAGCCTTAGAAGAGGCTAATCGAACACGCACTCGTCAACAGGTTGTCGCAGGCGGTGTAGCAGAAGTTAATGCAGAGATGCAGGCCCAACAATTAACTAAAGCTGCCGCTTATAACATTAACCCCACTTCTTACCGATTAGGTGTTATGCGGCTTGAACAGGTTCAAATGGGAGCTGCGCCAACAGCAACCATTAACGTTGCAGCCTCCAGCCTGAAACCCTCAACCCCAATAAGCGTAACAGTGAACGGTGTTACTAAAACCGTAGCGGCTTCAACCCTTGCACCTTCTACGCAGGTTGCTGTACCTCATATCCCAGCTTTTGAACGCAATCCAGGTAAAGGCTCAAGCAATGATCAAGGGGCATCACATTCTGTTGGCGGCGGTGGTAATGGTGATAATAATGCTGCTAACACTAATAGCGCTCATGGCTTAGGCGGTGGGGCTCATATTGGTGGCGGTTCAGCTATGGGCGGTGGATTCCACGGTCAGTGGTAATCATCAATGTTGCGTGTAACGGTGTTACTGTTCTGTTTGCCGACATGGTTTGGGGTACTGCACGAGTTGATGCTGTTACGCAAACAATGAATATCTTTACTGGTGCACTCGTGTTGGGTGTCTTAAAGATAAGGCGTTGCACGGTTTAACTTATAGCCATAATGCGAGGGGTTGAGGTGAAGCAGACTGATCTACAAAAACTATTAGCGCAAGCTCTGGACGGTGATCACAACGCACACAGCAAACTCACCGCTTTGGTTGTAGATAATGACTCCTGCATCTGGCAATCAGTTGTAAATGCAGCGGCGGTCAGTACGCTTGAAGCCGCCGAACTGGCTAAGTTGCCAGCCACAATCAGTGAAGCAGATAGCATTGCGTTGGCTCCCTATGTTCGCGTATGCCGTTCTGAGACGGTCCAGAGGCGCATATCCCTTAGGTTTCGTGAGTTTCTTTATTCTTTATAGAGAATGGAGATGAAGACGCTTCTTTTGGCTGTGGCTGCATACTCTTCGTTAACAATGATGAAACGCATCCTGTTAACCGCTTCATGAGTTGAAGGCATGAAAAAGGGATTATCCCGAAAGATAATCCCTTTTCCGAAGTGATTTGGTCGGCACGAGAGGATTTGAACCTCCGACCCCGGACACCCCATGACCGTGCGCTACCAGGCTGCGCTACGTGCCGAACGTGGAAGAATATTACTGTTTCCGCGCACGATTGCAATATGAGCAGCATTTAACTGCCTCATAATTAATCAGTTTGCGACGAAACGCTTCTCTTCCGTCAGCACCTGCAGCAACAACGCCAGCTGCGGTTTATGATCTTTCAGCTTGTTACCCTGTGCATCGTAAGCGCTGTAGCTGCCGTTGTTATTCAGCACCAGCGTCACAGTTGGCGTTGTCACTACCAGCTTGCCATCTTCGCTGCTCGCCACCCAATCGTGGCTGCGTTGCGCGGCAAACAGGTCTTCTCCCTGCGAGAAGTTAGCGGGATTGGTGCGCACGTGCAGCAAACGCTGCATCAGCGTGGTCATTACATCCTGCTGATCGGTAAGGCGATCGATGGTTTGTGCGGGCGTATTCGGCCAATGCACCACCAGCGGCACCTGCAAGGTCGCACGATTACCTGGATTTTCATCGTTGCTATCCAGATTGACTGCGCGCTGCGCCGTAATTACCACCACGGTGTTTTTCAGCAAATCGCGATCCTGCAGGGTTTGCAGCACCGCCTTAATCTGCTCATCCACACCGCTTGCCTGTCGCGTATAGCTACGCTGGCGTGCTTTCAGGTTGTCGCCATTGACCGTCACACCGTTGAGGGCAATCCACGAGAACCACGGCGCAGTGTTTGATTTGTGGCCGTTGAGCCAGTTTTGCCACTGCGTAACCGTGGTGCTATTCGGTTGGGTATCGGCCTGAGGCAGCGAGTAATCCGCTAACAAAGCCTGACGATACAGCGGTTGGCTAAAGCCGTCCGATGAGAATAAGCCAAACTGATAGCCTTGCGCGTTCAGCGCATTCAGCAGAACGGAAGGCGTGCGCGACGCTAATACGCCATCCATATAGCTGGAAGAGATGCCATAGAACAGGCCAAACAACCCTTTTTCCGGCTGCAGGCCCGCACTGAAGTGCTGGGTGAAGCGCACGTTCTCGCTGGCGAATTGATGGAGCGACGGCAGCGCTTTTTCTACCGTGGCGTTGTTCAGACCATCAACGGTCAGCACCAGCAGATTGTGGCGCGTACCGTTATCGCGGAAAGTAATATCACTCAGCGGATACTGCACTGACAACGCTTCCGGATCGCCCTGTTGCACCAGACGGCGCTGATACTCTTGCGCATCCAGCAAACCGTGACGCTCAAGGAAGCGACGCGCGGTCATCGGATAGGAGAGCGGCAGATTGGCGCGCTGCATGGTAATCGGGCGATAGAAGTTTGCATCGGCCCAAATATAAAGCAGATGACTGGCGAAGAAGGCGCTGATAAATAGCGCGGCCAGCGGTTTACCGAACGAGCGCCGATTAAGGCTGCGCAGCTTTTGCCAGCTCCAGGTCGCGAACAGCATCTCGACGAGGAAAATCAGCGGCACGCTGATAAACATCAGCTGCCAGTCGCGCGCCATCTCGCTTTGATCGGGGTTGATCACCAACTCCCACACCACCGGATTGAGGTGCAAGTGGAAGCGGCTGAATACCGCGCTGTCGACCATAATCAGCGTCAGCCCGGCGGTGGCGATAATCGCCGACAACACCCGAAGCAATCGCTGTGACATCACCACAAAGGTGAGCGGGAAGATGATCAGCAGATAACCGGCGAAGACGATGAAACTGAAATGACCGATCCAGCTGGTATAAGCATAGATACGCCCCGCGAGTGACGCGGGCCAGTCGGCGACCAACAGGTAGCGGCTGCCTAAAATTAACGCGAAGATAATATTAAACAGGGCAAACCAATGCCCCCAGCTGATCATCTGGGAGACTTTTTCGCGGTAGCGCTGCCGGTTGGTTACCATATTATGAGGTCAAATCTGCATATTAATGAGCGTTATCGTCGCGTACGGATGACTGCAACGCATCCGCGAAAGATCGTGCCAGAGTGCGGCGTTGAGCCGGTGAAACGCTGGTATTGATCAAGTTAGTTACCATGTTACCCAATACCATCAGGGAAAGGTCGGTTGGCGCTTTGTCTTTTTCAAGAATCTGCGCCATCTCTGCGAGGAGCTTTTCCACGCGTTCGTCACTGTAACGGGATGATTGTGGCATATCGTCGTCTAATCAAGGGTGAAAAGGCGGTATATTACCGTAACAACGCACTTTTTTCCGCAATTTTATCGCAAGCAGAGCGATCAGTTTGTGCTGGCAGTTGAAAGCGGCTGCGGGCGGTGTTTGAATACGCGCCTGAGCTAAAAGGAGAGTCTACCATGAGTCTGGATATCGACCAGATTGCCCTGCATCAGTTAGTTAAACGTGATGAAAACCAGCTGGAACTGGTACTGCGCGACACCTTGCTGCCTGCAACCCGCGCGGTTGAAGAGATGGCAGAAGAGCTGCACCGGGTTTATAGCGCCAAAAGCAAAGCTTACGGCCTGTTTAACGAAGATAGCGAACTGGCCGATGCGTTGCGTAACTGCCGCAAAGGGGAAGATGACTTTCTGGCGTTTAGCCGTGCGGCGACCGGACGTCTGCGCGATGAGCTGAGCAAATATCCGTTTGCGGAAGGCGGCGTGGTGCTGTTCCTGCACTATCGCTATCTGGCCGTCGAATATTTGCTGATTGCGGTTCTCAACAGCCAGTCGAGCATGCGCGTCAACGAGCAGCTGGATATCAGCAGCACCCATTATCTCGATATCAATCATGCGGATATTGTGGCGCGTATCGATCTTACCGAGTGGGAAACCAATCCGGAATCCACCCGTTATCTGACTTTCCTGCGCGGTCGCGTGGGGCGTAAAGTGGCGGATTTCTTTATGGATTTCCTCGGTGCCAGCGTTGGTCTGGACACCAAAGCGCAAAACCGTGGGCTGCTGCAAGCGGTTGATGATTACTGCGCCGAATCGGATCTCGATAAAAACGAGCGCCAGAACTATCGTCAGCAGGTTTATAGCTACTGTAACGATCAGCTGCAGGCGGGCGAAGAGATTGCGCTGCACGATCTCTCCAGCGAATTACCGCCGCTGGGCGAAAAAACCTTCCAGGCCTTTACCCAGGAGCAAGGTTACGAGCTGGAAGAGACCTTCCCGGCAGATCGTAGCACTTTGCGCCAGTTGACCAAGTTCGCCGGCAGCGGCGGCGGATTAACCCTGAACTTTGATGCCATGCTGCTCGGCGAGCGCATCTTCTGGGATCCCACCACCGACACGCTGACCATCAAAGGCACGCCACCGAACCTGCGCGATCAGCTGCAACGTCGTACCAGCAGTAAATAAATTTCAGCCATAAAAAAACGCCGCATATGCGGCGTTTTTTTTCAACTCATTCAGCGATTAAGCGCGAACGAAGTCGATGTGGTGCAGTTTTGGCTTGAACGGATGACGCTGTACCGCCTGAGCTTTAACTTTGATTTCTTTACCATCAACAGCGATGGTCAGCACTTCGCTGTAGAACTCAGGTTTAACCTGCACGTTCATCACAGCGTCGTGGTCCAGTTCGATAGCAACTGGTGCTTCATTTCCGCCATAGATGATGGCTGGGAATTTGTTTGCTACACGCAGGCGGCGGCTCGCACCCTTACCCTGGTCTTTACGTACTTCAGCGTTAATAGTGAACATTTGATGTCTCTTCAATAGTTCCTGCTACAGGCGACCCAGCAACAGGACGGTTATTCAAACTGCTTTTACGGATGCAAAAGCGGGCGGCATTATAGCCCCAATGATGCCGCAGGGGCAAATGATTCCGCCGCTTAACGCAGCTCATTGGCGCGGCGATAACGGCCCTGATAATCAAACATTTTTTCGCGGATCTGCCAGAAATGGCCTTTTGCGCGCGCCACCACGAAGTCCGGATGGCGCAATAAAGGTTGCAGGGCGATGACATCCGCTGCAGTTTGCCAGCCGAGTTCCACGCCAGGCGCGCGCTGGTGCGGACGCATAAACAGCTGCTCGAAGGCTTTACGTTGCGCCGGCGTTTGCAGGCGAAAACGCTCGCTGACGCTGGTGCCATCTTCATCGAAATAGGTAGCTTTCAGCCATTCGCCTTTATCATCGCGTCCTTGCTCCAGCGTCATGCCGGCGCAGCGCAACACGCGCGCATCTTTCAGTTTCAGCGCGGCTTTCAGCATGTCATCCGCATCGACCAGAATTTTGTCGCATTGATTGCAGCGCCGCGCGGCGATGTCATTCTCGGCACCGCAATCCGGGCAGCTTTTGAAGCGGAAGCGATAATCACACTGTTCGCGCTCGCCTTCGTCATCTTCCAGCACGCCCTGACAGCGGCGGCCAAAATGCTCGATGATGTGTCCATCTTCGGTGGTTTTGCCCCAAAACGTGTTGGCGAAACCGCAGGCGGGACAGAACACCTGCACCGGCTGATTGTCGCTGGCCCCTTTCGGTGCGCCGACTTCGGGGGTGAAAAGATCGTGCGGATTACCGGCGTAATCCAGCACCAAACAATCGGTTTTGCCGGGCGATAAGCGTAAACCACGACCCACGATCTGCTGATAGAGGCTGACGGATTCGGTAGGGCGCAATATGGCAATCAAATCAACGTGGGGCGCGTCAAAGCCGGTGGTCAGAACGGCAACGTTGACCAGGAACTTCAGCTGCTGCGCTTTAAATTCACCAATTAAGCGATCGCGATCTTTCACCGCCGTTTCCGCCGAGACCAGCGCGCTGTTTTCAGGCAGTAGCGTGAGGATTTCGCGGGCATGTTCCACGGTGGAGGCGAACACCATCACGCCACGTCGATCTTCCGCGAACTCAACAATCTGACGGATAATATGCGGCGTCACGCGCTGCTGTTGTTTCAGCTCGCGGTTGAGATCGGCTTCGCTAAACAAGCCATTATTTTGCGGGATCAAACGGGTGAAATCGTACTGCACCACCGGCATATCTAAGCGCTCCGGCGGCACCAGAAAGCCGTGTTTGATCATATAGCGCAGCGGCAGCTCATAAATGCAGTCGCGGAACAGCGCGTTCTCATCTCCGCGCACCATGCCGTGATAGTGGAACTGGTAAATCCAGCCTTTGCCAAGACGGAAGGGCGTGGCGGTCAACCCCAACAGGCGCAACTGCGCATTGTGCTGCCGCAGGTGAGCGAACAGCAGTTGATACTGGCTCTCTTCGTTATCGCTGATGCGGTGACACTCATCGACGATCACCAGCGAAAAGGCGCTGTCGAAGCGATCAAGATTGCGCGCCACCGACTGCACGCTGCCAAATACCACTTTGCTTTCGCTCTGCTTGCGCTGCAAACCGGCGGCGAAGATGTCGGCTTGCAAGCCATACGCCTGATATTTGCTGTGATTCTGCTCCACCAGCTCTTTGACGTGGGCCAGCACCAATACGCGTCCGCGCGCTAACCGCGCCAGTTCAGCAATCACCAGACTCTTACCCGCACCGGTCGGCAGCACAATCACCGCAGGCGTGGTATGGCGACGAAAGTGGTTGAGAGTGGCGTCAACCGCCTCTTGTTGATATGGGCGCAGGGTGAATGACATCGGGGCAAACTTTTTTCTGGAACGGACGCGCATTATGGCATGAAAGCCAGTTAAACGCAGGTTCACTACTGTTAGCACTCTAAGGATCAAGCTATACTGCCCACACTTTCTTAACGGACAAAAACACCGTTTCAGTTTCCCCCGCAGTAACAGGCAAAGCGAATTCATGCGACTCGAAAAATTCATATCTCAGCAACTGGAAGTTAGCCGTGCTATCGCCGGACGCGAAATCCGCGCCAAAAAAGTCACCATTAACGGCGAAGTCGTGCGCGATGCGGCTTACAAAGTATTGCCAGACGATGAAGTCGAATACGACGGCAATCCGCTGGTGGTGCAGCAAGGACCGCGCTATTTCATGCTGAACAAGCCGCAGGGTTACGTCTGCTCAACCGACGATCCCGATCATCCCACCGTGCTGTTCTTTATCGAAGAACCTGCGGCGTTCAAGCTGCATGCGGCGGGTCGTCTGGATATCGACACCACCGGTTTGGTGCTGCTCACCGACGATGGCCAATGGTCACACCGCATTACCTCACCGAAGCATCACCTGGAAAAAACCTATCTGGTGGAAGTGGAAGAGCCAATCGATCCTGCTCTGGTTGAGAAGTTCGCTGCGGGTGTACAGCTGCACAATGAAAAAGAGCTCACCAAGCCGGCCGTGCTGGAGATTCTCGATGAGAAAGCCGCACGTTTGACCATCAGCGAAGGGCGTTACCATCAGGTAAAACGCATGTTTGCGGCGATGGGGAACCATGTCTCGGCGCTGCATCGCGAACGTATTGGTGATATCGAGCTGGATGAAGATCTCGGCGAAGGTGAATATCGTGAACTGACCCAGCAAGAGGTCGACAGCATCGGCCTGCCAGAAGAACTCAAACAACGTAAATAGCGGGAGAACGCGGTGCGCAAGGAAAAGAATTCACCGGTCGGTTTAGTGGTCATCCTCGGATTGCTGGCAATGTTAATGCCGCTCTCTATCGATATGTATCTGCCGGCCATGCCGCAAATCGCTCACGAGTTTGCGGTTTCGGCGGGCAGCGTGCAGATGACGCTCAACCTTTACATCCTCGGTTTCGCTATTGGCCAGTTAGTTTATGGTCCACTGGCAGACAGCTACGGACGTAAACCGGTGATTGTGCTGGGAACGCTGATCTTTGCCTGCGCCGCCGCGGCTTGCGCGCTGTCACAAACCATCGATCAGTTGATCTTTATGCGCTTCCTGCACGGCTTATCGGCCGCCGCTGCCAGCGTGGTGATCAACGCCTTGATGCGCGACACCTACTCGAAAGAGGACTTCTCGCGCATGATGTCGTTCGTGATGCTGGTGACCACCATCGCGCCGCTGCTGGCACCGATTATCGGTGGCTGGCTGCTGTTGCTGTGGAACTGGCACGCTATTTTCTGGACGCTGGCGGGTGCCGCGCTGATCACCACCGTGCTGGTGGTGACGCAAATCCGTGAAACGCTCAAGCCCGAACAGCGCCAGCGCTTTCATCTGCGGACCACCTTGGGCAACTTTGTGGCGCTGGTGCGCCACAAGCGCGCCTTCAGTTACATGCTGGCGAGCGGTTTCTCCTTTGCCGGATTATTCACCTTTCTCAACGCCGGTCCATTTGTGTACATCGAAGTGAACCACGTTTCCCCGCAGAACTTCGGCTATTACTTTGGCCTGAACGTGGTGTTCCTGTTCGTGATGACGCTGATCAACAGCCGCGCCGTGCGCCGTTTTGGTCCGGTGAAAATGTTCCGCATGGGATTGGTGATTCAGTTCGCGATGGGCGTTTGGCTGCTGATCTCCAGCGCGCTGGATTTAGGCTTCCTGTCGCTGGTGTTTGGCGTGGCGATGTTTATTGGCTGCGTTTCAACAGTGTCGTCGAATGCGATGGCGGTGATTCTGGATGAGTTTCCGCACATGGCGGGCACGGCTTCCTCGCTGGCGGGAACGCTGCGTTTTGGTGTTGGTGCTTTAGTCGGCGCGCTGCTCTCATTAGTCAGTATTAACAGCGCCTGGCCGATGGTTGCCACCATTGCGCTGTGCGCCACGATTTCGATTGTGCTGTTTACCTATGCGTCACGGCCTCAACAGCCAGCGTGACATCACCAAGGTTGCCATTCATGGCGTAATGCCGCTCAGTTAAGTGCCGTATCTAATCACCGCACCTTCCGTAGCG
>NZ_JACAPA010000064.1:0-23226 GCF_013385945.1 Pantoea sp. B9002 | reverse complement strand
GTTTTTGTTGACCACTACAACCAGTGTATTACGCAATCTACATCCGACTGCTGCGCCGGTGGACGTTGGTAACACGTTCGTCGATGAAGGAGGAGGAGAAGGAATATACCCTGACTCCAATTTCGGCACTGGCAAAAAGTGAGATGTATCTATTGGGTGAGCTCATGATTGGTACAGAACCTGATCTAGTGTTTGAGCTCGTCCCCGATCGAACAAAAGAGGTGTCAGTAAATGAAGAGAACTTCGCCAGCTTTACGATTGGGGCCATCAACATCTACAGTAACGATAGGCAAGTGACTAACACATTTGAGATAAATACGGCATTTCTCCTGATGCGGTACGGTGACTGGGACTGCTCCGAACCCACCGGCATCATGGATAATGGGGAACTCGAAAGTGTCAGGTTCACTTTCTCCCCGAAGGAGTATGACAATTTTAACATGCAAGGTTTTGATTTTATTGCCACGCTCAGCTCATTGGTTACAGAAATATTTAATGAGCAGACAGTCTATGACAGCGAGATAAAGTCGATAGATATGCGAATAAATTCACGACTATTCCCGATAAACATACCTGACGAATACAAAGGAGAGGCGTTGCCGTTGTGGCGAATAAGCCCACAACCGAACTATGAGTTTGTAGAATCTAAAAATATGGGAAAATAGGAGTTGCGATAAATCAACCATTTTATCGAATCGTAATGAATTGCATTTCTTATGCCCTGGTTACTAATAGTCATGCTTAGAAATTATATAATTGTGTTGACATTAACAGTAACATCACCAGGAATGGATTGTTTAACTTAACAAGTTAGAGATGATAAGTTTTAATAAACATAAAGGGAGAAATAATGGGAATCGAAGACAAGATTGAAAACATTGAATCAGAAATGACACGCAGCTATTTTTCTGAAGTATACAGCAGTTATTTAAACGGAAATTATCGCGCGGCGGTTGTATCGCTCTGGTCCGTCATGGTATGCGATGCTGTTTATAAAACACAGAAATTACATGAATTGACCGAGGATCGCTGGGCTGAGAGCAAATTAAATGAAATAAAAAAACTCCAGGATGACAACAGTAAATCCTCTGACTGGGAACTGGAAATTTTCGAAGGATTTTATAAAAACAAAAAATTTATCGGAATAGGTGAGATATCTAACATTAGAGATATTCAAAAAAAAAGACACCTCTGTGCCCATCCGATACTGTCTGAGGGATATACTCTTTACACACCCAATAAACACTCAGTAAAAAGCATGATTATCAATGCATTAGATGACTTTTTAACCCGTAAAAACTATTATGGCAGAGACGTATTCCCTATAATACTGGACACACTTAAGAGTAATAGTGAGTATTATAGCGTAACAAAGAACATAAAACCTCTAATAGACAATTATTGTGGCAGAATTACTCATCATGCTCTCTATCATATTTTTAAAGATTTCTGGAAGTTTAGCTTCAAACTTGAAGCAGAAGAAGCCATAAAAAACCGACGCCTGAATCATCATGCCTGCATCCATTTATATAGGAACATAAAAAAACATAAAGAACTTTTAGATAAGGTACAAGGAGATTTAGATTTTTTTGAAAATATTTCTCATAATACAACTACCGTGACACATCTGTTTTCATTTTTATGTAGAAACCGAGAATTCTACAAGAACTTTTCTAATGATTTCAAATTAAGGCTTAAATCATATACGGAAAAAGATGATGCAGACGATATTTTTGACACATTCACAATTGCAACAATGTTTCTCTTCAATAATGAAGATGAGTATTTTACGTTCCTTAAGTCAAAAGTAATTGAAGTTAAAAGATTCCGACTTGGCTTATCTGAGATAAATTTTATTCAAGAAGTTTTTCATGATGAAGACTGCGAGAACAATATATGCGAACTGACTATTTCATTAGCTGAAATATCTTACGATTTTGATGATGCAGACCAACGTTTTGACGTTCTGCTACATGATGATTTATTCAAAAAATTCTCCCTTAAACAAATGAATCGTATTTATCAAATTTTTGAAAATAATAGTCAGGTGCGCAATAGGCGACGTAGTGCTGAAGACAAGAGAAAAATAAGTAAACGTATAGCTGATCTGGCAGGTTAGTTAAACAACTAACAAACGGAAGATTTATTATAAGCCCCCCTTTCTTCAAGATATATAACTTAGCTGATCTCAATATGTCCAGCTACGCTTAAAATTGGAGGTATCTATGTGTGGACGATTTGCGCAGTACAGCAGCCGTGATGAATATTTTGACTCACTCGGACTGAAGCCGGACGAAATCACGTTCGATCCGGAGCCCATTGGCCGCTTCAACGTGGCGCCAGGCACAAAGGTGCTGCTCCTCAGCGAGCGTGAGGATGGGCTGCACCTCGATCCCGTGTTCTGGGGTTACGGCCCGGAGTGGTGGGATAAGCAGCCGCTCATTAACGCACGCGGCGAAACGGCAGCGAGCGGTCGCATGTTTAAGCCGCTGTGGAACCACGGGCGCGCCATCGTGCCGGCCGACGGCTGGTTCGAATGGCAGAAAGAGGGCGGTAAAAAGCAGCCGTTCTTCATCTACCACAGAAAAAAGCAGCCCCTGTTTTTTGCCGCCATCGGCAAGCAGCCTTACGGACAGGACCACGGTAAGGAAGGGTTTGTCATTGTGACCTCATCGAGCAACCAGGGCATGGTCGACATCCACGATCGCAGGCCGCTAGTGATCGCTGCTGACGCTGTCCGTGAATGGCTGAGTGCTGACACCACACCACAACGGGCAGAAGAAATCGCCCGGGATGCGGCAGTTCCGGAGAAGGACTTCACCTGGCACCCGGTGAGCGCGAAGGTGGGCAACATCCATAATCAGGGTAGCGAGCTTATTGAACCCGTTCAGTAAGAAATACTTCATCCTCATAAACAAGTAGCTGGCCTTGTTACGGCTCACTTCCCCAATTAGACTGGCCTTACCTTTTCAGAAACTTCACGAAATCCATACACATTAATGAAAATGCAATTGCAGTCCGTACAGGCTCTGCGCGGACTGGCCGCGCTCTCGGTGATGGCCTATCACTATCGTGAGGAAATTGATGCACAGTTCTCCGGTCTGGGAAGTTCCATGTTTAACTGGGGGCTCACCGGGGTAGACCTTTTTTTTGTGCTGAGTGGCTTTGTTATAACTCTCTCAGTTTCACGCATGAATTCCGGAGTTGCGTCAGCGGCTGACTTTCTTAAGCGTCGTGCAGCTCGCCTGTTACCTGCCTATTTCATTCTGCTTGCCGTTAACTTCCTGCTTGGCGGAGCAATGGCCACCTTCCACTACCCGGATAAGGTCCTGAATCTGATCAGCGCGCTGACTCTGACCGTTGCTTATACGCAGCACGGACCTTTCTATGTTGATGACGGCGGATTGTATGGGGTCCGATGGACGCTCAATTATGAGTTTCTGTTTTATCTGCTGATGGCCGTATCCCTGCTCACCCGATGGCGCTGGGCTGCATTAGCTGTTCTGCTGACGACACTCCTCATCGTCGTTCCCGTCGCCAGTGGACAGAATCTGACGCTGAATACAGCCGGTTATGACTTCCCGCATGGCTACCTGAACCTGATGAGCAATCCAATCATCTGGGAATTTGCTGCGGGAGTAGTGACGGGGCTCCTGTGGCCGCACATGCGCAAATTGCCAGTTGCAGCACGTATTCCGATGCTTGTTGCAGGCATCCTGCTGGCCGTAATTCAGATCGTACTAAATCGCCATGTGGGCCATGGTTTAACTGAATCCGGTACGGTGCTGGCATTGTTATTAGCAGCAGTTGCCTTTAACGATGACTGGCTGGCTCGTATCACACCAGGATGGCTGGTATTCATCGGCGACATATCCTTTTCGCTCTACCTGCTGCATATGGTGACCATGCGGGTAGTGAAAAAAAACCTGCCCGTAGAGGGTGTCATGCTTTTTATAACAGCGATGATTGCGTCGGTGTTCCTGGCCTGGCTGTCACGCCGTTATGTTGAGCCTTTGGGGCAAAAGTTGTTCGAGCGCCGAAGCGGAGCTCGGCCCACGTCAGATACAGTAGCAAGATCAGGGCGTGCAGAAACACGCGAGATCTAAAGTAAAGGGGCGGGGAGCACCCAAAGGACTGATATCGAGGTTAAATTGATCTGGGATAGCTGTTCATCTGACCACAGATGAAGGCATATTTGCGGGATTTGAGCAATTTCAGTTAACAATGCTTTGTAGTAAACCTTGTGACTTTATGCCTTAGCCAGCCAGGCATAAAGTCGGCTAACAGAAAGATTAAGGTCCTTCGCGATGTCTTTCACAAGCTCACCTGAATCAGTGCGTGACTTCATGCGTCTGATGGCATCTTTTTTAACCATCGAGTCAGCCGGGTTAATTACAGGAGAGTTGAGCCAGATTTTATGGCGTCGGGCATTCTCTCCCGCGCTGGATTTATGCAACGGCGTTGACACCATTGTTCGGGGTTTATAAGCCTGCCGCATCATTTCAATTTGCGCATCCGGGCACAGCTCACCACGGTTTATACGCGCCATTATATTAGCCCGACAGGTCGCTCTGTGAGAAATGCTAGCCAGAGCTTGCTGGCGTGGAATATTCCAACGATCACGGTATTCAAATGCGGACATCTGATGGGCTTTTCTAAGGTGCGGAGCCAAAAAATCAAAACATTTCCCGCACTCAAGACACTGAATTTTTACTAACGATTTTTTCATTTCCCACTCTCAATGCTTGCCCATCACAGCGAAAATTTATCTGCGATTCTTTCAGTTACTCCAGATACAGAGAGAAATCCCAGCTTGTCGACCGGGGATTTAACTCAAATAATCAGGTTTATCACATATGGCTGGTATGTCTTCACATTCCCAAGTAAAACGCAATTGTCAAAGATAATCTTCAGGAATGTTTTTTAACTGCTGATGTAGCATCCAATTATCTGGTATCGATTTTGTTATGTTCCATTTGGCTCCGTTAGTTAGCCACTTCTCGCGATATCGTTTAATCCCGCTCAACGTTGCATCCTCATATCCAAACTCAACACCACAACAATCGCATATATCAAAAGTTGCACTTTTACCGTCATCCCCCCAAGGGGGATCTAATTGCTCAAGTCCGCACACTCGACAGAAATAAATCTCATTTTTATTGCGCATTGAAATAATCCAAATTTGTATCAAAACCATGATCCGCAGGATTTGGTCTGAACATAGTTCGAGGAAAATCATCCATTCGTTTTACTGCAAATGTATTAGTCGATGGATTGTAATATACAGTTGTTTGGTTTAAAAACATACTTAGCGTACGTTTTCGTACGGTTGGGCTTCAGACCCCGGAATTTACGATCAACGCCCGGATACATCTGCTGAGCAATATATTCGCCCATCGCCCCGCCGCTTGTGCTATCTATTAGGCTCCTGCCGATCAGCTGGTTGCCGACAATCTACAGTTGTCCACCGATGATAGCGAATACGCCGTTGTCCAGTTGTGCATTATCGGCATCGGCCGCGGCGGTTATTTTACCGCTGCGGCTTTGTTGTCTGCAATAACACCGGGCGCGTTATTAGACGCCAATAAAATAAAATCCTGCCGCAACAGTCGGGACTTATGATGATGTTACTAATGAATATTAATCTACATGGCGATAACCAAAAATGTCCGGGCAGATATTTTTAATATTCCAGCCATGAATTAACGCCGGTTTTTTATGATGACCATTTATTTTTTCAATGGTTACATCATTAACTCCCTGTTTATCAATCAATTTCACCAATGTATTAGACAATAGAGCATATCTAACACCAGATTCAGGTATAAAACTGCGGTAAACAAACTGACCTGGTTCTTGATATCCAATTACATAATTCTCACCCGCTTTAATGGTATATTCAAATGCATGGGAATCTGAACCTTTAACAAAGAGGTTTCGGGTTAATAAACGTCGCTCTTTTTTCTCATAACAACCTTCATTAGTGAGCGAGAAAGTGTAAATTGAATAGTTATATCCATCATCCTTTACGTAAAGTACGGCGGAGTCAGCTCCATGATAATTTTCAAACTTAGGATACAATGAATTAAATCCTGTGCAAGATGCAAGCAGTGGGATGGTCGAAAAAATACACATTAATTTAATGGTTGACGGTAAATTCTTTTTTAGATAGTAAGTCTTCATTTAAAAACTCCTTTTTATATAAAATACTGATAAAAATGTTATATAGAGCCCCGCAAAGCCGGCCAGCAGCACATTACGGTGTACATCCATCTTATCCGTGGCGATTCACCACAGGGTAAAAAACGTGACCATATCAACCCAATGAATACCCAATAGTCAATTACTAACCATTAGGATTTTTTATTCCAACAGCCTTTTTTTATTCTTTTTTCCTGTAATTTTGATTTTATCCAAAGACCCACACCTAAGAATAAACCAGTAACGCAACCTTTAGTTAAAGCAATGTACAAAGCATCCCTCCATTTAAAAAACCATCCGCCATCGATAAAATAAAAATACAATGACACTCCTAGCTGACCTATAAAGAGAATTAACGATATTAAAATTGCACAGTAGCCAATCAGAAATAAAAGCCATGAAACACCTACTTTTCTAAATAATTTCATTCTGTTTTACCTCTTCTATCCAATTCACTCTTTACAGCACTTCCAGTGACTTCTAAAGCAGCAGATCCTGCAACTGAACCAATAACATCTTTTGTCACTTGATCAGTAACGGGCGATAATGCATCTACAACTTTGCCACCAATGCTCCCTGCCACACTACCCAAGCCAGCACCAACAATTACAGAATTGGTAAGCTCTTCACCTTTAATTCCACTGCTAATTGCAGCCCCACCCATATTGATGGCTGCTGATGATCCAATGCCTTTACTCGTTGTCAGCGCGGAAGTAATTCCAGCCATAACTGCATCAACATAACTAAATGGGTCTTTACCGCTGAGCTGGACGCCAGTATTAACTCCCACGCCTATTGCAGCGTTAAGAGCCATACCCTCCTTAATCGTATTACCCAGTACACTGCTGCCAAATAACACTGGAGCATCACCAATACTCGCATTGGATTTATGGTAGCCCCATGTATTCATTATCGACTGGGCCTTACGCATTGCTTCAGAATCAGGATTGCGTTTGATGTAATCCTGGCCGGACAGCATCCCTTTAACCAGTTCCTGCGCAACTGCCGGACCATATTCCTTTTCCATTTCAGACGCATAAATTCTTAGATAACCAGTTAGTTCTGCACGCTCTGTGCTGCTCATCTGGGAAGGATCTTTATTAAACTTAGAGACCAACGCATCACTACGTTTATCCGCATTTTCCAGCTTAAGTAGTTCATTGGCAGCGGCAAGGGATTTATCGCCCTCTTTGATTTTTTTAACGGCGTTATCAAGTCTTACGGAGGATGTTGCTCCCAGGAAGTTGTTCTCCACCGCATTCTTCCCGGCCTGCGCACCCGCAACGGCGTCTGCCGTGCTGTCTCCTGCCAGTCCGCCCGCAAGCCCTGCCGCCAGCGTGCCCAGCACGCTGACCGTTTGCTTCTGCGATTCCGTCAGGTCTTCCGGCCGCACGTCCGGATACAGCTGGTCCGCGATAAGACGCGCGGCAAGCTCGCCGCCCGCCGCACCCGCCGCGCCGGCTAACGCCCCGTTGCCCTGCAGCTGTGCGACCACCGCGCCCACCACCGCGTGTGCCATCGCGTTGGCCGCAACGTTAACGCTGCCGTCGGCGTTAGTGGTCATGTTCTTCACCACCTCCGCCAGATACGGCGCCGCGCCGCCCGCTATCGCCGCCTTCAGGTCGCCGCCCGCCAGGCCCTGTATCGCCGCCGTCGCCGCCTGCAGGCCCTGCTGCAGATCGCTGCCCGTGCCGTACTTCGCCATCTCCGCTTTGTATACGTCGGTCTCCCGCAGCTCCGCCGCGGTCTTGTCAGGATGCTTCTTCTTCGCCTCGGCCAGCCCGTTCAGGTCGCCCTGCGTTCTGGCGATGTCGATGACCTGGCTGCCAATCTCACCTATCTTCTGCGCTTCCTTCAGACGCTGCTGCTCCTTCTCCTTGTCAAAGATGGGCGTCAGCGTCTGGTTGGCGTTTTCAACGTCGCGGCTGAGCTCGGCCACGTCCTGCGTCTGGTTCGCCGTATCACGAATGATGATGCTGCCGTCCGACACCGCCGACTTCGTCACCGAGCTGGCGCTGCCCTCGCCGTTCACGCCCGTCAGCAGTCCGTTAGCCATGTTGCCGGCAAACTGCCCGCCGATGTTGCCGCCCGAGCTGATGCCCACGCTCTGGTGCTCAACCTCGTACTCCGCGCGGTTGTGGATGTCGCTGAAGCCCAGCGTGCCGGTGTCGAGCCGGTTTTTGTCCGCAGAGGCGGTTGAGCCGATGACCGCGCCGCTGAGCTGGGTGTGCTCGCCTACCGTGATATCAAAGCCGCCCTTGCCGGCGAACACCCCGGTCTGCTCGATGACCGAGCTGTAGGTGCTGTGTATTTTGTCCTTGCTCATGTTAAGCGAGGCGCTGGCGGAGCCGACCCCGACGCTGCCGCCCGCGCTGACGCTCTGCTGCTTCGAGTCATAGTCGTCGCTGTCCTGCTCGCTGGTCAGCGTCAGGTTGCGCCCGACGTCCATCGTCACCTTATCGCCGCTGACCTGCGCGCCGGTGAGCGTGGTGTCGCGCCCGCTGACGATGGTCAGGTTGTTACCGGCGTTCACCGTGGTCTCGGTGTGCGAGACGGCCTTGCCGTTCTCCGACCCTTTACCTTTATTCACGCTGGCGTTGAGCGTCAGCCCGTTCGTGCCCTGGCCGAAGTTCAGGCCCACGCCCACCGAGCTGCCGTGGCTCTCGTTCTCACCCTCGAGCGTGGAGGTGTTCACGCCCGACCACAGGTTCACGTCGCGCGCGGCGGTCAGCCCGATGTCTTTGCCCGCCGACAGCTGGCTGCCCTGCACGTTGATGTCGCCTTCGGTAGCGTGAATGTTGAGGTTGCCGCCGGCCGTCAGCGTGCTGCCCTGGCTCTGTCCGGTCGTCTGCTTCTGCTCAGACTTCGACGACTGGCTGCCGTAGGACAGGTTTATCCCGAACAGGCTCTCCGGCGCGCTGCCCTCTGCGGTGCCGAGCTCGTAGCCCTGATACGCCTGCACGCCGCCGAGCGCCGCCTTCATGCCGTCCAGCGCCGCCAGGCGGCCGCTGCTCGCCGTCGTCGCGTCGTTGCCGCTGGACACCGCCGTGTTCAGCGCGCTGCCCACCGCGCCCGACAGCGCCAGCGTCAGCCCGCTCTGCTTCTGCTCCACGGTCCGCGTCTGCTCGCTCTGGTTATCCGCCGCGAGGATGCTGACCTCTTTCGCCGTCAGGTTGATGTCTTTGCCCGCCAGCACGTCCGAGCCCTTCACCGTCAGGCTGTTGCCCGCGTTCAGCGTCACGCTGCCCTGCGTGCTGCCCACGGTGCTGCCGGTGCTGATGACGCTGTTCTCCGTTTCGGTCAGCTTAAGGCTGCTGGTGCCGTAGCTGACCCCGATGCCGCCGGTGCCGGACAGGCCGGAGGTTTTGGTCTGTTCCGCCGAGCTGGACTGCCGGGTGCTGTCCGCCGTGCCCAGCGTGATGTTGTTGCCCGCGGTCAGGAACACGTCATCCGTGGCCACGATGTTGCTGCCCGCCACGCTGATGTCCCGGCCGCTGAGCATCACCACTTCCTGCCCGCTCACCAGGCTGCCGCTGGCGGTGCTGCTGTGCTCTTCCTTCTGCCAGACGCGCTCGCTGCTGCTCATCGCCCCTTTGCTGCTGCTGCTGCCCTGCTCTGAACGCTGATGTTCGTCATGGCTGGCGGCGAGCGTGATATCACCCGCGGCCTTCAGCCCGGCGGTGCCTTTATCGCTCTGTATCGTGCTGCCCTGCACGGTGAGATCCCCCTCGCGGGCAATCACCGTCACGTCGTCCCGGGCGCTGAGCAGGCTGCCGACGCCGAGGTTGCTCGCGCTGTCGATTTGCCGCTGGCTCTGGCTGTTCCCCACTTTGTTCCGTTCGCTGTCGCTCTCGCTCAGCTGCTGGCGAGCCTCTTTGATGATCACCTGCTCTGCGCTCAGGCCGATACCGCCAGCCGCGCTCTCAACGCGCGCGCCTTCGGCCAGGAAGTCCCCGCCCGCGATGATCGTCACGCCGCCGTCGCCGCCCAGGGCGCTGGTGTGCAGCGTCTCTTCCCGGCGGCTGTTGCTGACCGCTGAGGTGCGGCTGCCGGCGTTCAGGTGCGTGTCGTTGGTGGTGGTCTCGCTCAGCAGCGAGACGTTGCCACCGGCCACCACCTGCGTTTTACCGCCCGCGGAGGCCTGGCTGCCCTGCACGGTAATGTCCTGGCCCGCCTTCAGGCTGAGGTTGCCGCCCGCGGTCAGGCTGCTGCCGAGCGCCTGCTGCCACTCGCCCTGCACCTGCGCCTGGCGTGAGCCAGCGGTTTCGCTGCCGGCGCTGGTGCGGTTGCCCATCGCGCCCGCTATCACGTTCAGATCCGCCGTCACCGCGCTGCGCGCCGTACCGATAGCCAGGCTGTTGCTGGCGCTCAGGCTCAGGTTGTCACCGGCGCTGAGTTTCGCCCCCTGCAGGCTGATATCACCGCCGCTCAGGCTGATGTCACGCGCGCTCATGCTGGCCTGACGCAGCGCATCCTGCAGGTTGGTGCTCAGGCTGATGCTGTCGGCCTGCACGTTAATCGTATCAGCGCGGATGTCCCCGCCCTGATGCAGGAACTGGCCGGCATCAATGCTCAGCGCCTTGTCGGCAAACAGGTTGCCCGCGTTGCTGACGCTGTCCGTGGAGAGCTGCAGGTTGCCGCCGGCGATCACCGCGCCGTCGCCGGTGAGGCTCAGCGTGCTGCCCGCCAGGTAGACTTTCGGCACCCAGACGGTCTGCGGCCCGTCGGCCGTGTCAACGGTTTCGCTGACCAGCCAGACGATGTCCTGCTGCAGTGCGGCAATCTGTGACGGCGTGAGCGCCACGCCCGGCACCAGCTGGAAGTCGGCCGCTACTTTGATGCCGTTATTCATCAGCGACTGATACTGCGCCATCGCGTCCTCACCCTGCAGTGACTGACGGCCGGTTAACGACAGCAGCTGCTCGCGCACCAGGCGCTGCTCGTAATAGCCATCGCCCAGGCGCTTGTGCACCTGAGCCGGGTCGTAGCCCACCCGCTGCAGCAGGTAGTCGCTGCTCAGGAAGTTGTTTTTACTGGCAAAGCGCGGATCGGTGACCACCAGGTACGGGCTGGAGGGCGCGGTTTGCTGACGGAACAGCGCGTTATCCGGGATGCTGGTCGCGACGCTCCCGAGATGCTGCCTGTCGGTTAATGCCAGCTCACCCGGCGTCAGCGGCTGGCTGCCCGGCGCCAGACCGGTATCACCGGCCTGCCACGCGCCGCCGTCAATGTTCACCGCCAGCGGGTTACGCTCCCATTCGGCGCGTTCGGCCGCCGCCGCATTCTGTGCCGCTTCCACGCTGCTGATTTGTGCCTGATTGACCGTGGTGTTCTCAAGGCGCGCCCCGCCGATCGTTACGTTGCCATTGCCGCTGATCACGCCGTCAATGGTGGTCAGCGCGGTGGTCTGATCGAGGTTGTAGGTCGGATACCAGTGCGAGGTCGCCTGGTCATAGTGGTCGACGATGTACTCCTGCCGCCGCTCGTTCACCGAGTAGCCCCGGTTAATGATGCTGGCGGTGCCGTCAATCGTCAGGTTGCCATTGGCGCTGATGGTGCTGGCGTCGTTGAGAAGCTGGTCCGCAATATTCAGCACCATATTGCCGCCCGACAGCAGGTACGCGCCGGTGCCGGCAGACTCAAGCCGGTCACGCGTTACCGTACCGGTAACCGTGCGCTCGCGCAGGTTGTTGTAGTCCACGACGTAGGGCGCACTGGCGATATCAAGGAAGCGATCGGGGCTCCAGATTTCATTTTTTTCGCTGTCGGTGGCGTTCCACCACACCGTGTTGTGATAAGGCGTGGGAACGCTTCTCTGCCGCGGGCCGCGCGTCTCATAGAAGGTGATGTCATAGCTGCCGTCGCTGTTCGGAATGAGGGCCAGATAGTTGACCCACACGCTGACCAGGTTCCCGGTGTTGTCTTTCACCCGCACTTCCGCCCGCTTGCCGGCGGCGTCAATGTTCAGCAGCGTGCCGTAGGGGTTAGTGGCGGCAGCGGCATCATCGCGGAAGCTCAGCTGCTGGGTGGTCGGCGCCATGGTGCTGACGTCGGTATTGGTATCCTGCCCGTAGGAGCGCCAGTAGTAGTTGTAGCGGTGCCAGCTGTAGTCGCTGCTTTCCGCATCGCGCGTTATCTCCAGCCCCTCGCGCAGGTTGTCAAAGCGCCGCGCCGTCAGGGTGACATCCCCTTCGGCTTCAATGTTGCTGGCGCGGTTTTCAATCAGGTCGCCGCTGGAGAGCTGCAGGTTGCCGGCGCTGTAAATCAGCGCGCCGTCGCGGTTAGTTAAGCGTTCGCCTGTTATCAGGCTGATATTTTGCGTGGCGGCGATCAGCGCTTCGCGGCCCTGGTTATCCGTCACCCGGCTGCGGACCGTCAGGTTATCCGCCATCAGCGTCGCCCGGTTATCCAGGCTGTCGCTGTCGATGGTCAGCGTGTCGCCTTCAATGCGCCCCTGATTAAGCAGCGTGCCGGTGGTCAGCTGCACCGTATTGCCGATCAGGCTCGCCAGGTTGGTCAGGTGCGTGCTGTAAAGGTGAAGATCGCCCGGCAGCAGCCAGTCCGCCAGGTTCGTCAGCACCCCGTTCACCCGCAGGGTGACGCCGGTATTGCTGCTGAGCGTGTCGCCGGCGCGGTGGGTGTAATCCTGATCGACCGTCAGCTGCAGCGCCTGCTGGCTGAGCAGCGTGCCGCCCGCATTATCAAACCACCGGGCCGCGGCCGTCAGCGCGCCCCCGCTCTGGACGGTGCCGCGCTGGTTAAGCAGCGCCAGCAGCGGATCGCCGCTGGCGTTAATGCTGAGGTTGCTGTTCGCGAGAACCGCGCCCTCCCGGTTGTTCAGCGTGTCCAGCAGCGATAGCGTCAGGGTGCCGGCGCTCTGCAGGCGCCCGGCGGTGTTATCCAGCGTCCGGGCGCGCAGATCGGTGTGCGTGGTGCCAATCAGCAAGCCGCCGTCGCGGTTGCTCAGCGACCCGGCGCGCAGGGTTAACGCCGCCTGGCTGCTGATAATCCCCCGCTGGCTGTTATCAATATTCTCCCCGTCGAGGGTCATGTCCTGGCTGGAGACCATCTGGCCGCCCTGATTATCCACGCTGTCGCTGCGCAGCGTCAGCGCGCCGCCACTGTGGACCTTGCCCAGCCGGTTGCTGAGTGAGCTGAAGTGGTAGTCGCCCGCGCCCTGGCTTATCACCGTGCCGCCGGTGTTATCCAGCTGGTCCGCGCTCATCCGCAGGTTGCCGAGGCTGCTGAACACGCCCTGCGCGTTCAGTATCCGGCCGGCGACGATGTGCTGATCCTGATTGGCGCGCACCGTGCCCCGCGCGTTATCCAGTACGCCGCTGAGCTGCACGCCGAGCTGCTGCTGGCTGTCAATCACGCCGCCTGCGTTGAGCAGCTGCGCGGCGCGTATCTGCATCGCTTCGCCGCTCTGCAGCTTGCCCTGCCGGTTATCCAGTTGATCGCTGAGAGTCAGCTGCAGCTGTTTCTGGCTGTAGAGCAGCCCGCTCTGCTGGTTGTCGATGCCGCGGGCCTGGATGCGCAGCTGCTCCCCGGCCAGCAGCTGACCGCCGGCGTTGTGGAGCACGCCCGCTGCCGCCGCGTCAGACAGCCCCTGAAGCCAGAGGCGCGCCTGCGCGCTGATTTTTCCGCCCTGATTGGCGACGTCCTGCGCCGCGCGAAGCACCAGGCTGGCGCCGGACTGCAGCGTGCCGCGCTGGTTATCCAGCGCGGTCACCGTCAGGTCCGCATCCTGCTGGCTGATAACCTCGCCTTCGCGGTTATCAAAGCCCTGGCTGGTCGCCGTCAGCGTTCCCAGGCTGCCGATCCATCCCTGATGGTTGAAGATGTTCTCTGCCTGCAGGCGCTGCGTCAGCTGGCTGAAGATGTTGCCGTTGCGGTTATCCAGGGCGCGGGTGAACTGCATATCCAGCGAGTCCAGCGCCTGGATTTCACCCTGCGCATTGATGAGGCTGCCTGCCCGCACCGTGCTGCCGCCGCCGCTGGCAAGCTTGCCGCCCTGGTTATCCCATGCGCCGGCAAGGTTTAACGCCAGCGCCCGCTGGCTTTGCACGATCCCCTGCTGGCGGTTATTCAGCTGCCCGCCGGAGAGCGACATCGCGCCGCCGCTCAGCAGCGTGCCCGCATCGTTACTGAACAGGCTGAGCGCGCCGCCCTGCCAGCTCAGATCCTGCTGCGCCGTCAGAATCCCCGCGTTGTTATCAACGTTGCCGGCGGTGTTAAGCGTCAGGCCTCCGCCCGACTGCAGTTTACCCGCGCGGTTATCCAGGCTGCCTGCCGAGACACTCGCCTGCTGCACGCCCACCGCGCTGCCGCCGCGGTTATCCCAGTTGCCGCCGGTGCTGACTTCCAGCGCCTCGCCGGCTTCCAGCAGCCCCTGCTGATTATCGATGGATCCACGGGCGCTGAGCTGCAGCCGGCCCTGGCTGGTTATCTGACCCTGCGCGTTGTTCAGCCCCTGCGCCGTGAGCTGAAGGCTCTGAGCGCGGATTTCGCCGCCCTGATTGCTGAGCACGCCCTGGCTGTTCAGGGCCAGGCTTCCGCCGGCCAGCAGTTTGCCGCGATCGTTACTGACGCCCTGCTGCGTCAGCAGCGTCAGGTCCGACTGGCTCTGCAGCGTTCCCTGCAGGTTATCAAGCCGCCCGGCATCAAGCTGTAAACTGCCGTTGCTGCCCAGCACGCCGTACTGGTTGGACAGCAGACCGCTCACGCGCCAGTGCTGGGCGCCGTTGTCCAGGGCAACCATGCGTCCGCGCAGGTTGTTCAGTGCGGCAGCGCTCAGGCTGAGCTGGCTGGCTTCGATGCTGCCATCGGTATTATCCAGCGTGCCGGTCAGGGAAAAGCGGCTTTCGCCCGCGCCTGCCTGCGACCAGATCCCGCCCTGACTGAACAGGCTGTCGGCCGTTATCTGCCAGCGACCGGCGCGGATCTCGGCCTGCTGCGCGTAAACGTGACGCTGGCTGTCCACGGTGAGCAGGTCGCTGTCCACCTTCGCCTGCTGCAGGCGCACATCCCCGCCCTGCGCGGTCAGCTGCGCCTGCCCGGCCGCCAGCCGGCTCTGGCTGACGTCAACGTTGCGCCCCGTGACGCTGACTTTTTTCTGGCTTAACAGGCTGCCGCTGGCGCGCACGTCTCCCTGGCTCTCCAGGGTTAAATCCGCCGGGCGGACCAGCGTGCTGTTCGCGTCGCTGCCCGCTAAAAGATGCCCGCTGCTCTCAATTCCCTGTGCGGCGCGCAGGGTAACGTTACCCGCCGCCGCCAGGGTGCCGGATTGCTTAATCCCGCCCTGCCGGCTCTGCACGCTGAGCTGGCCACCGCTGAAAAGTTTGCCCTGATGTTCTACGTCGTCCCTGGCCGTTAAGGTGATATCCCCGCCGGCCTGCGTAACCGGTTCCGCGCTGGCCGGCTGCCAGCTGAGTTTCCCCTCGCTGCTTACCGTCAGGGTTTTCCCGGCCAGAAGGTGCCCGCCCTGATTGCGCACACCGACGCCGGCCTCGGTGCCGACCATGCGAATATGGCCGCTGTACATGCCGCCCAGCTGGCCCATGTCGATGCCCGTCGCCGGGGCGCTGCCGTCGCCTGCCAGCGCGGTGACGGTTTTGCCATCGGCGCTTATCTGGTTACGTCCCGCCACGACGTTGATTTCTTCACGCGCCCAGATCCCGGCGTTAACCTCCACGGCCCGCGCCAGCACATCGGCATATTCGGTGTCATGACGCGGATCGCCGTTCAGGCCACCGCCCTCAATGCGGACCGTTCCGCGTTCAACCTGATAGCCCGCCAGGCTGCCGTCGGCGTTCAGCTGGGGTTTACCGGTGGTGAGCGTCATGCGGCCGGCGTTGATGGTGCCGCAGCCGTCACACACGATGCCCGACGGGTTTGCCACTACCACCTGCGCGCGTCCGCCTGCCACTTCCAGAAAACCGCGCAGCTGGCTGGGGTTGTTGCTGTTGACCTCGTTGATGATGACCCTGGCGGGCGCCTTGTTCGGGTCAAGCCGGGCGTTCCCCTGGATGTAACCACCCAGCTGGGTCGACGTCATGACCGCAGAGTTGTTGAGGATCGCGCCCTGGCGGCCCACATCAAACTGCTGGTACTGGTTATGGGATATGCCGGCCTGATTCGGCGCGTTGATGTTGACCTGCTGCAGTCCGTTCTGCGTATTGATAACTTCCGGGCGCTGCGAGGGCGCAAGCTGACCGTCGGCCACGATGCCGCTGGCCAGCACCGGCCCGGCGAACAGCGACAGCCCGATAAGCACCACGGCAGCGCGCACCGTCACCCACACCCGGGCGCCGCCCTTACCCCGGATCTGACCCGGCTGCGTGCTGCAGCTGCTGGCCAGTTCGGATACCACCCTGAGCTCACCGTGGGTACGGCTGAAAATGATGCGATAGCAATGTTTGTTCATGCGTTACGTCCCTGATAAATACTGATCCATTCAGTGAAAGGCAGTGAACTGCGCTTTCAGACACTTATCGCTAAAACTGCAGGTTGACGCTGAAGCCGGCCGCCACGCCGGAGGTGTGAAAACCCGCTGGCTTGCTGATCGGCACGCCGGCAAACAGGTCGTAGCTGAAGCGCTGCCACAGCGCGCCCCGCACGCCAAGCGCGCCGCCGGCCAGCTGATGCCCCGCCAGATAACGGGTTCCCGGGCCATCAACCCGCCCATAATCCATGGCCAGGTAGAGTTCATGCCCGCCGGATAAAACGTTCCAGCCCAGCTCGTTGCGCCATATCAGGCCCTTTTCGCCGGATAAGCTCTGTTCGCCGTCAAATCCGCGCACGGTGTAACGCCCGCCAATCGCCAGGCGATCCTGCGGCGTCAGGGCCTTATTGCTCCACTGTCCGCGCAGGCTCGTGAAGTAGCGCAAGGGCTGTTCAGCCAGCGTAAAAGGCTGGTTCAGGCTGATATCGCCCGTCAGCATGCTGGGGCGCGACGTGCCGCCGCCGTAAGCCTCTTCGGGCGCAGGCAGCGCGCCAAAAGCACCGGTACCGCGGCGCCAGTTGATGTTGCCATCCACGGTCGCGTTACCCAGATAGCTGCGCTGGCTGAGGCCGAGCTCCCAGCCCGCCGTGCGGCGCTCCTGCTGGTCAATCGGAATATCGTTCACCGCATTGGTGGAGTGACGGCGATAGACGCGCAGGTTGAGGGTGGTTTTGTGCGCCTGGTTGCGGAACACCAGGCGTGACGCCGTGAACTGCGCATTCTCGCTTTTGCCGCTGTAGGTCAGCGTCTCGTGGGCGTTGGCAATATTCTGGTGGTAGGTGTAGTCGCTGTAGTTAGCAGAAAAGCCCCAGTAGCCAGCGGGAATGGAGTAGTTCAGGGTATTCGAGCGGCTGTCATAAGGCCCGTCACGAAAGAGGCTTCTGCCGACGTTGGCGTAGAAAAGATCGTTCTGGGCAAAGGGCGCATCAATGCTCAGGGTGGCCGATCCCTGATACCGGCCGGTGCTTTCTGAGCCACTGTCATCGAGCCCGAGGCTGAGATGCACCGGGCGGCTCTCTTTCCAGGCGATGACCAGGTCGCTGGTTGCTTCCTGTTCGCCGGGCACGATGCTGATGTCGGTCTCAACATTGGGTACCCGCTTAAAGTTCTCCAGCGCCTGCTCAATATCGCGCAGGTTCAGAATATCACCGGGTCGGGCCGGCACGGCGTTCCAGAGCCTTGCCCGGTAAGAGACCGGTCCGTCAAAGCGCACCTGCTCAATGCGGCCGGGCTGCAGAACCAGCGTAAAGGTTCCGCGCGTGAGGTCCTGCTCCTGCGCCATTACCCGCGTGGTAACGTATCCCTGTTCCAGGATGGCGTTCTGAACTTTATTGATCGCCAGCACTATCCCCTGCGAACCTAAACAGCGCCCTTCTGCGCTTTTCACGGCGTCGAGCGCCCACTGAAAACGGCTGGCTTCGTCCCCTACAAGCACAAAGGTGTCGATTCTGAAGCACGGGGATTCGTTGTCGGGATAATCGGGCAGCGTGGTTTCAGGCAGGGAGAGCCGGATATCGGTTTGCGGGGTATTCTGCTGCTGTAAGACGCGCTCCCGCTCCTGATGCCGGATCTGCTCCTGGGCATCAATGGCGCTCGCGCCGGAAGGCAAAGAAGGCGACAGAGCATTCGCTAATGGCGGTAAAGGCTGTTGCGTGGGTTCTGATGTCCCTGACACGGCGGCGGAGGCCGAAGATACCCCGCTTCCCAGAATAAAGAGCGCAGCATACCGCCACGCCTGCTTCCTGCATGCGTACATACTTTCATCCTTGATGTTGCTTAAAATTACCTAATATCTATGCCAATCATCGCTACCAATTGATTTTAAATGATTTTTATGAAGACGTTTTTCCAATTTTTGCACCATCTATATGCAAACCCAGAATGACAATTTTAGCTCAGGGTATCGTTTCATTACGTACATGACACATCTATGAGCCTGGTCTGGATTTTTTTGTTTTAACGGCGGTAACTTTCGTCTACTCCGTAAAATTCATAAAATCGTCTATATGCTTATTCTGGAAATGATTGGGCTGTATAGAGGTAATTAACGTAAGAAGAATCTATCAGGATCCTAAGTGTTCGTGTCGAGCACTGATGATGTAACTCAGATTGACATCGGTTGACTGAAGAGCGGGAGGTAAAACCCCGTTGAGACTAGATTTCAAACACAAAAAAAGCCGCTCGTAAGCGACTTAATTTTGCATCAATCGATGGTGCCGAAGGTCGGACTCGAACCGACATGTATCTCTACGGTTGATTTTGAATCAACTGCGTCTACCGATTTCGCCACTTCGGCACTGAAGAGGATGCGGAAAACGTTGGCGATTATACCGTTACGAGCAGAGTGCGCAACCGGAATCGTTGGGGATGTGCGCTAAGCGTTGAAAAAAACAGCATTTCGCGGATAACTGCTTGTTATACCGTCGATCCCGCCAACCGAAGTTCAAAAACCCAAACCCAGAACGGTCCCAATTTTCCGCAATCAGCCCGGTTAACTGGAACTTTCCGAATTCAAACCTCTCTTAACCAAAACTGACGCAGTCAGAACATAAAAGACAACGAGGTTGAGATGAAAGTACAACGCATGATTTGGGGATGGGGCATCGCGGCAGCCATGGTTGCGGGGAGCGCATCGGCGGCAAGCTGGCAGGATCAACTGAGCAGCGCGGCATCGCAGCTGTCACAGCAGAACAACAGCACCAGCAATACCAACACCGCACAGAACAGCGGATTGTCGCTCTCTTCCTTGAGCGGCCTGCTGAACGGCGGCGATAAAGCGGTGAGTTCCAACAGCATGACCAACGCCGCAGGCGTGATGTCCTATTGCGTGCAGCACAACGTGGTGGATAACAACGTGAAGTCGGTGAAGGATCAGGTGCTGAGCAAGCTCGGCCTGAACAGCACCACCGCGCAAGAGCAGAAAACCGATTACCAGCAGGGTTTGCAAGGCTTGCTTAACACCGGCAACGGTCAGCAGCTGAACCTGCAGAGCCTGAGCAACTCGCCGATGGGTGAGAAGCTAAAAACCAAAGCCTGCGATGTGGTTCTGAAGCAAGGCAAAAAATATATCGGCATGTAAGGACGCGCCGATATCAAGGCGCGAGCTGTCCCTCGCGCCTTTTCTTTAGCCCAGTAACGCTCGCGTCTCCGGCACCGTTCTCTGCAACAACTCCCGCGCCTGCTCCGCCGATCGAATGTTGGTATAGCCAATCACCAGGCCATAGCGTTTCTGCGTCTGCATATACCAGCCGGAAAGCGGCAATACGCGCAGCTGATGCCGCTGCCAAATCTCCGCCAGCGCCGTGTCCTGCGTGCCACGTGGCAGAAAGGCGACAATGTGCATGCCGCCATCGGTCAGTTCAAAATCAAACACATCCGGGAAACACGCCTGTAAGGCATCAAGCATCATGCGGCGTCGCTGCTGATAAAGAGTGCGCATCTTTTTAATGTGGCGATAGAAATGCCCTTCGCTAAGGAACTGCGCCAGAATCTTTTGCGGCAGCAGTGACATGCCGGTTTCAAGGATTTCCCCCAGCTCACTGAAGCGCGCGATGGTCTCTACTGGCATCACCAAATAGCCCACGCGCATGGCCGGCATCATGGTTTTGCTGAAGGTGCCGGTGTAAATCACCCGATCGTGCACATCAAGGCTTTTCAGCGCCGGAATCACTTTGCGCGTGTAGTGAAACTCGCCGTCGTAATCATCTTCAATGATCCAGCTATCGTTGTGCTGCGCCCACTCCAGCAGTTGATGTTTGCGCGGCAGTGATAAGGTTACCGCCAGCGGGCTGTGATGCGTGGGCGTGACGATGGCGAAACGCGCATCGGCGTGATAGCGCAGCAGATAATCCACATCCATGCCTTGCCGATCGACCGGCACGTAATGCAGATTGGGCGCGATCCGCTTCAGCAGTTTTTGCCCGAAGAAGTAGCCGGGATCTTCAAACATCACTTTGTCGCTTGGCTGCGCCAGCACCGCCAGAATCAGTCGCAGATTGGCGCGATAGCCGCTGGTGATGAAGATCTGTTCCGGCTGGCAGTTGAGCCCGCGCGAAATGTTCAGGTAGCTGGCGATGGCTTCCCGCAGCGGCTGATAGCCCATGACCGGCGGCAAAATCATCTCATCCGCGCGCAGGCTGCGCGCCGCTTTGCCGGAAATCAGCAGCCATTTTTTGTGCGGAAACTCATCTAGCGCCGGAATACCAAGCCGCAGCTCGCCTTTGCTCTCGCGCTGGGTTAACGCGCTCACTGGCGGCGCGGGCACTGGCGTTTTCCCGGTTGTGTCCGCCAGAATCAGTTCGGGATTAACCCGCGTGCCCTTCGCGCCCTGACTGACAAAATAGCCTTCGCCGATCAGGATTTCATAGGCGGCTTCCACCGTTTTTCGCGCCACCTGCAACTCACTCGCCAGCGTACGGATCGCCGGTACACGGTCGCCCGGCTTCAGTTGCCCGGCAAGAATCTGCTGGCGATATCGCGCATAAATCTCTTTATATCCCACGCCATGTCCTACCTGTTTTCACAGTTTTTGACCCTTTTCACTCAGACATAGAAGTTTAAGATGCACGCATCAACTACGCAATGCATCGCTATCTCGCTTAAGGAACAGATGAATGAAACTGCTGCACATCAAAGTCAGCCCCGATTTGGCGGGTTCGGCATCGCGCATCGCTTCGGCACATTTAGTGGAAAAACTGCGGGCGCAGCATGCCGATCTCGAAGAGACGGTGCTGGATCTGGCGCAACATCCGCTGCCGCATCTGGATGCCTTCACGATTGCCGCTTTCTTCACTCAGCCAGATCAGCGCGATGAAGCGCAGCGCGCCGCCATCCAAACCTCAGAGCATTTGGTCGATCAGCTGTTTGCCTGCGACACGCTGGTGATCTCCTCGCCGATGTGGAACCTCGGTTTGCCGTCGGTGCTGAAAGCCTGGTTTGACCATATCACCCGCGCCGGACGCACCTTCGCCTTCACGCAGGAAGGTTGCAAAGTCGGATTAGTGAACGGCAAAAAAGTGTATAGCGTCGTCGCCAGCGGCAGCGTGTTTGCCCACGGCCCGTTTGTGCAGGACGACCAGTTCACGCCTTACATCCGCGTGGCGCTCGAATACATCGGCATCAACGATGTGGAGTTTATCCGCGTTGACGGTACGCACGACCCCGTAAGCCGCGCCACCGCTTTACCTCATGCCCTGCAATCCATTGAACGTTTATTTTGAACAGAGAGGACAACACCATGACTTCACGCGTTAACCATTTCAAAAACATTCCCGCGCTGGTGAAAACCTTGGGCGACGCCACCGCTGCGCTGGGGAAATCGTCACTCGATACCACCATTAAACATCTGGTCGATCTGCGCGCCTCGCAGCTCAACCAATGCGCGTTCTGCGTCGATATGCATGTGAAAGAAGCCAAACTGCACGGCGAGCGCGAGCTGCGCCTGCATCACGTGGCGATCTGGCGCGAATCACCGCTGTTCACCGCCAAAGAGAAAGCGGCGCTGGCGCTGACCGAAGCGCTGACGCGTCTGGGCGATCACGGCATCGACGAAGCGCTGTACAGCGAGGTGCGCGCGCACTTTTCCGAAGTGGAGACCAGCGAGCTGACGTTCTGTATCGCGGTGATCAACACCTGGAATCGCCTGATGGTGCTGTCGCAGATGACGCCGGGCGCACTGGACAGCGCTTATGGGTTGGATCGTGCTGATTTACGTTAATTTTTACCGCCAGTAGCCCATGCTGCTGGCGCCACCATGTTCATCTGCGCTGCCTGAGGCTATAGTGAGATTTTGCACCACACAGGACAGCGCACATGAAAGGCATCAACATTGCGATTTACTTCGATCCCGACCAGATTCACATCTGCGTTCACCAGCAGGATGACAGCTATCTCAGCCAAACCTTTATTTACGACGACAGCGTAATTGAAGAGATTTATCAGTGGCTGGAGCAGTTCACGCCTAATCGCACCCACATTTGCCTGATTGAGCACGATACCGCCGATATCCTCGCCGATGAGCTGGTGGATAACGGTTATCACGTCCATCAGGTGACGCAGCACGATCTCTTGACCTGGTTCGCCAACGAACCGCCTGCCGAACCCGATGGTTCACCGGTGCGTGCACTGCTGCGTTATCTGGAGAACGAGCAGCCATCCGAATACCAGTCACGCACGCCGCAGATTGAAGCTTTGATGGATCTGCTGGATGAGCTGGACGATCTCGAAGGTGTGGATGACGTCGAAGATGAAGACAATCTGCCGGATGACGTGCTGCGCCTGATGAAGCAGAAGAAGATCAGCGCGCAGGACGCCGCCCAGCGCCTGCTGCCGGATGTGAATGAGCGCATTCGCGAGCATTTAATCAACTATCCTGAACTGATGACGCCTGAGCTGCTGCAGGATTTCTTCCCCGAGCTGATCGAGGCGCTGGATACGCCGAAGCATTGATGTTCGGGTAGGTGCGGTGCCCACCAAGGTCGCCATAAATGGCGCCCCTACGGTCTGAGGGATCCCCAGAAATA
>NZ_JACAPA010000063.1:0-34831 GCF_013385945.1 Pantoea sp. B9002 | reverse complement strand
GTGTGGAACATGCATGTAATACAACCGTATTACATTTCACGCTTCATTTGTTACAGGGTCACTGTCGTTAAGCAGCCAATCAACGGCAGGGTAGGTGAAACGAATATTCATTCTTTCATGACCGAGATCTAAAGCAAACACTCTCAGATAGTGCTGCGTACTTTTAAAATCCCGGTGGCCCATGTAGCCCTGAAGCGTCAGGGGTTCTACGCCGTTAATCGCCAGGTGCATCGCATAGCTGTGCCTGAACGTTTTTGGTGATATATCGGGTATGGAGAACCGGAGATCGCGCCTGTTGCATTCATCCAGAGCAGCATTGAGCCAGTTCCGGGCTGTATCATCGGTTATGTCCCATACAGGCTTTGTTGCGTGTCTGGTAAAGGTAGCAAGGCCATCCCTCAACCGTGATAAGAACGTGTCATCCAGGATTGGAACAGCTCGCTTGACGGGTTCCCTGGCTGAAGGTCGTCCGGGCCGGGGGCGAAGACGCTGTTTCAAGGTGTGCAACACAATAAATGGCCTGGTAGCGTTGAGCACAACATCCGCAGGCCTTAAAGCCAGTGCCTCATTAATCCTCGCCCCGGTATTCCAGAGCACGTCAAAAAGCAGGCGCTTACGCAGATCCGGGATAGCATCGAGGATAAGAGAAATTTCCGGCGCAAGCAGGTATTTAGGGTAGCCCGTTGTCGAGGCGGCAAGTTCCCTGAGAGCCAGCGCACGACGATAATCAGCATTCGTCATTGAAACAACGCTACGTGAATTCTGCGAAAACTCGCGGGGTAAAGTATTCAGAAATTAAATCTCCGCACCAGTGTAGTACAAATGTATTACATGCCACGTAAAAGCGTATCGTTGGCCTCAGTTACAGTCTAACCGGGTTTACTCTGGGTGATGTGAGGAAAAACTCTGCTGGCGGTAAATCGGATTCGGTTAAAGCCTCCGCTGCCGGAGTTTTACCGAACGTGCCGGGGCGCGGCACAGTCTACTTAACGCCCCCGGAAGGTAAATTAACCGCGCCCCGGCACTACATATAGTATGCGATTCAGCTGGCCGGTACACAAGATGTAGCGTTATCCACAGAAACGGTGGATAAGTCGCGGGGCAGGGGGGCGATTCGGCAGAATAGGGGTTTTACCGAATGCCCGGAGAGAAGCATAAAGCCTTGCCCATAACAGGCACATGTGCCTATACTGACAAAATAGGCACATGTGCCTACCCGCTAATCAACCGGAGAAAAGAACATGCAGGATGGCGTGGCAGTAATCAGGGTAAATAATATTGAAGTCGGCTCAATGCCAATATCACAATATGAAGAAATCGTTAAGTCAGTTAAAAAAGACTGGCGAACACGCGTCGCTGCTGTATTCAGTTACGTGGGGTTTGTCTGGAAATTTATAATCCGGTTATGGTCTTATTTCGTTCAGTGCTTTTCCGTCCTGTTTGCCTTGTTTATGCTCTATTCTCTTTTCCATCCTGCGGAAATAACGCAGTTTATTGATGAAATGCGCAGTTTGCCGTCAGAAAATATCGCTAACGGAATTCGCTCACTAACAAATATATGTATACTCGTGACAATCATGAGCTACGCTATCAGCTTCCTTTTAAAAGGAAGTCCTGTATTTGTCAGCGCTAGCGAAAATGCCATTAATAAGAAAATTCGTGAAGTAATGGAGGTTCCGGCAGAGGGGCAGGTTAGTATCACCTTCAAAAGGGATGGGCTGAACAGTGTCAGATAACAGGGCTGCATTTCTGGCGTTACTGGATGAATACGGGCTGACACAAGCCAGAGCCGCCTACCTGATTTGTGAATACACGCGCCGCCCCTGCTCCGTCAGAACAGTAAGATCATGGGTAAATGATCCTGACAAGCCAAGTTCCAGAAGTTGCCCGGATTGGGCTATTGTAGCGCTGACAGAGGCACTTAAAAGGAACAGTATTGAAATAATTCAGAAGGGGAGTTCCAATGAATAATTTACCGCAATATTGGAATTGGCGTTTTACCGAACGGCGGCAGAAAGGCGTAAAAAAACCGCCTTACGGCGGCTTTCATCATCAAGATAAATAATCTTTCGTCAGGCTGGAAATGAGTCGTTCCTGAGCATCAAGCGCAGATTTGGCAGAATGCTCCGCATCACGCAGTTCATTCTGATGTGCTTCACGCCTTGCTTCCTGCGCGTAACTGCCATCTGAACGTTCACTATCCCTTCTCATTTCACTGCGATAATTACTTCTGGCATTTTCATAATCAGATCGCAAACTAAATAAATTTTGTGTTTCTTTCAGAATGCGATCTTCTTTTTCTTTATCGCTCATATTTATTCCACCTAAATTAAATGAGTGCCATTTGTTGATTCTTAAGAAGAGACAACTTTTCAGAAAGCTTTATTTTTTCTTCGACTTTCTGAAGTGAAGGCGCCGACATGCGATTAATAAGATTATCAATATCCTTCGGCTCTTTAATAATGACAAACTCCTTTTCCTTATTAATGAACACGACTGAGTTTTTCTTTCTCGATAACAGCTCTAAGACGTTGCTTAACGTGCCCGGACTTTTGGTGTCCCACACCATAAGTCCATAATCCGCAGCCTCCGCCATTTTAATATCTTTTGCTGTAAAAAATGCGCGCGTGCCTGGTGCATGATCGGTATGTACTACGTTCACAGGCCAGGAACCCAGATTGTTGCGCGGTTTAGACGAGCTGCTGAATACGGTGGTTGCTCTGCACCCCATCTGTAACAGCTGCTGCTGAACGGATGAATCAACGCCTGTTGCATCGCCGACGACAACATTAAAATGCTGATCGACAATTTTTTTTAACCGCTCAACGATAAGCGGATCGAGTTTCTTGATGGTTATCGAGCCAGCAACGAATACAGTCGTCGTCATGGTTATCTCCAGGTTAGCGCCGCGACGTAGATATTATTAATTTTATTATAGCTGCGTAGCGCCGCACAAGCAGCCTCCATTGATGCGCCTGTGTGGTAGAGGTCATCTATCACTAAAACATTCCACCGCCCCTCATTCTCAATGATCTCTTCACAGGAAAAGCTGTCAGCAATGGCAGCAACTTTTTCCTCTTTGGTATTGAGATTCTTGAGCGATACGCCGCCAGCAGCCTTGAGCAGCATTGTCGTGAAACAGGGAACACCGGCTAACTGCGCCAGCGCCTGGGCCACTTCGGTTACGGGTTGACGCGCCCGGACGTTAGAAGCGGCCATAGGAACGATGAACCCGACCTTATCAAAGATGGGATAGGCGTTATCATAAAGGCACTGGGCCAGCGGCTGAACCTGATTCCAGTCCGAACGGTATTTAAGCTGAAATAAAGCCTCACCCACGTCCGTTCGGATGGTGTCATAAACGTTATGCCCGTACTCGTTCTGCCCTGTCACAACGCTGGACTTACTGTGTTTATCGAGAACGACACCTTTGTTCCAGTTACCCGCTATTTCTTTTAAATTCACGTTCATCGTATGCTCCTTCACACCGTTACAAGATGTGAACAAAGATACGATAACTGGGAGCATTCTTAAAGAAATCTTCAGGAATACGAAGTCCTAATTCACCGCAAACCGCGAATTGTTAGGAAAAAAATGATTTAATAAGACCTACTAAACAATCGGGCAAAAAAAGGAGGTAGTAACGTGCTTGATACGTTTTATGACGGGGTGAATTTTTTTAAAGCGTGGGTTTTTGCAGTCATTATTTGGGGGACGCTCTGCGTAGCGGTCTGGTACAACTTTTTCAGTGAGGCACGGCGTTCTTCGTTTCACGGTGGCGGCCTCTCAGACTTTATTGATCTGTTTCCTGACTGGCTGGTTAATGGCGTTCTGTCGGCATGGCTGGTCATCGGTACGTTCCCGTTTCTGAATTATATGGCAGATAAAGAGCAGTTTGGCAGTGTGGTAGGACGTGCAAGGGAAATGGGCCTTTTCGATGAGCGGCCGTGGTACGGTGTTGGCGGCTATCAGTTTCTGCCCGTGGTGCTAGTCCTGCTGATCAGCTACCTTATCCATCGCTATATTGTCGAATGAAACAGCCTTGAGCCAGTTTATCCGTTTATCATGCCGCTTAGTGAAGCGGCATTTTTGTTTAGTGATTAAGCGCTTGCCGGACGACGACAAAAAGGGATATTTGGTGAGTTAGCTCTTGAACTGGCAAGAAATGAGTTCGACTATCTTTCACCTTCTGAACGCGAAAACCAGAAGCAAGAGTTTATAGACGATGGCCTGTGTATGCATGGACTTGATCCTGACTGCTGTCCGTGCGGTTGCGGCATGTGAGTAAATTATCTAACGCGCAGGGAAAGGATCTAACATAACAGCACAAATGTAATACAAAAGTATTACATTACTGTGCGGAGCGTTAACGCCGCGTAATGGCAGGTGGATTGTTAATCCAGTAAACACTAAATAACCAGGCCAACGCGCTACATACGAGCATGATAAAGCCCAGGTTAAGCAGGCCAGCCGCTAACTGGCGATAGGTGCGATGCGACTTGGGAATATAGCGCAGACCTGCAAAGCCAGTGACAAGGAGAATAGGCGACAGTATAAACGGAAAAAACATAATATTATTCACCATCAGAAGCCCCCTTTTCATTGTAAGATTTTACAAAAGTGATTACATCGCTCATTCTAAACATGGGGGAATTGTGATTACCTTTTCCATAAGAAGGTTTTGGCAGCGCCAGACCATGCAACTTATCATTATTTCGGATGCAAAAAACCACTTCCCCAGGCGTAATACCTAGCATTTTTGAAAAGGCCTCAACGCTTACTAACATAATCCCTCCTTTATTCAAAATATTTTCAGCAATTAGATCTGGCTCTTGACTTTATGGTCTCATTAATTTCCATTACTGCCTCATGACCATTTTTAACGTGGGGTATAATAATTTCACTGGTTTTGGTGAATCTGTGGCCTACTCGCACACGATATGATTTTGTGGCCCAATTGATAAATCCAGTATAATAATTAGCATCAGATATATCGCGCCATATGGTTCCTACGACACCTTTAGTCCACGGAAAAATGCCACGATACATAAAAACACCATCTTGATTTAAATATAGTCTCAATGTTTTTGTGTAAATAAAGTCACATGATAATTTAATCAGCGCCATAAAAAAAATAAGATAGCCAGCCAGAGAAGCCAATTGATTAACTGATTGTGATAATGAAAAACCAATCAAAAAGAAAATTAGAAAAATGCCTACAGGTTTAATGTAAGCCATAATTGACATGCGATAAACTTTAGAATCATCACTATGAAAATTTAAATCTTCCATAACACCACCTATCATAAAAAGACGACATAACACAATAATTAACTATTCATCAGGACGTATAAGATCCAAAAACATTTTAGTAATCTGTCTTACACTATATGCAATGAACACTGCCATGAGAAACCTTATGCCAACAGCAACAGAAAATAAAGTGTCGGACGTGATAACCCCATTGATCCCTGCCAATGAAATAATCAACACACAAAAAACAAATGCTATAATTCCTGCTGTGTGTGCAATTTCACCTTTCAAAACTTTATTATTTTGCATTTATTAACCCTTGATTAAAGTTATCATTCCAAACTTCAAATGAAATGTTAGTATTGTTTAATGAGTTCCATTCTTTCCATGCATCTTGTTTCATTTTTAAAATAGAACTTCCATCTATAACAGGTATACCACCACGTCCCGGAGGGGTACTGTCAGAATCTAAGAGATCAAAATTATTACTCTGAACCTGCTGATTTAGCAGATACTGAGGCGTTGAAGGGGGAAGGGCGAACGAGAAATCCGCAACAAGCAGTGAACCCCAAACAACAAGAACCGCAGCGTGTCTATTCATTTTCATTGTCACTCCATATCAAACACACCCAGTACAGGCTTTATATCTGGAACGACTCGACCAGTTAACTCTAAAAAACGTCGCCAGATCCCGTAGGGTATTGTTTCATCACCATTGCGATAAGCGCGAATGCGGCGATCAGCTCCGCCACCGTGCAAGCCTAACAAATTTCCTAACTTCGCATCAGTACGGTAATCGCTAAAGTTATCTTTGACTTGATTGAACCAGGCATTAACTAATTCATGCTCTGGCGCAACCCAACCTTCATCCACAGTGAGATATATACGCGCATCAATGGCAGCGTAATTAACACCATCAGCTTTAGGAAATTCAACACCCAAAAGATTGCTTTTCAGAGTGGAAATAGAAGTTTCGGTATCTTTCTCAAGAATCATCTTGCGTTGCGCCTTCATGGAAGGAAGGGCGATCTCAATATTTTTATTCATCATTTTCACCTTTATATTAAATATTTACTCCTTGATTGAGGGGGGGGGCTTCCCCCCCCCTTTTAGCGCGGAATCAGAGCGATATTTCTAACGTCTGAAACCTTGATGTTAACCAAACTCAAAGAACCCGTTGCTAATGGCTCCCACATGCCAGAACTATGCAAATGTAAGAGGCAATAATAAAGGTAACGCGACATGACCAAATCAGTTCTTGTTACCTTTATTCCAATGCTTTCAGGATTGAACTCATAGGATGGTAAGCCAACGGTTTTTAAAGAGCCTCGACGTACTATCCAGAAATCCGCTTCAGGGTAGTTCGTCTTGATGGTTGCAACATCAGAAAGTTTCATTACGTTCCTCAGAGGGCTTAGCCTTCTCAGAACGAGTGGCTTTCTGTCGCCCCCGCAGGAATAATATTAGGCGAAAAACGCCTAATATTCAACTATTATACTAATTTTTATGAAAAAATTGCTTACCAGCGCCTTATCAGGCTCGGTCAACCCCTCAGCCACCGTAAAACAAGTTTACGATAGCTTCACGGTTTCATAATTTACTGTGCGCAAAATGTAATACATGCGTATTACAAGTGTTCTTTTATCGTGGTCAGTATTTCGTCTGGATCTAAATCATCCAGGATATAGAGCGCGGCACGTATCAATGTCGTATCAGTGATGTTTTTAGTTGTGAGTAACTGCACACGCTCAACAATATCCCTGCATAGCATCTTTTCAGCTGCTGTGAATCGGACCGTCTTAGGCTTTTCTGAGGTCGTTACATTCCTGTGTACACGCACAGATGAAAGCTGTTTTTTTTCAGGTGCCTTACCTTCCACTGATTGCGCTGGAGCTATTGCCTTTGCAGGTCTTGCTACTTTCTTACTGGACATTATTCTCTATCCTTTTTGCTTTTCAGAATATCAATTAGCTCTCTTGCTAAGTTACGATAGTCATTTAAAGCAAGCGATCCACGGTTATAAACTGATAACGGCTCATAGCGAACCTGAGCCTGAGCGATACTTTCATCGGCTCTGATTCTTGTTTTCAAAATATGATTCATAACGCGTGGATTATTTACTAATTCATCATGTAAAAATTCATTCATGATTTTTTTGGACGCATTGTATTCATTTCTGAATACACTGAAATTATTAAAATCGCCTTCTCTAACTTCGTTTACAAAATCCAGAACCACCTCAAGCCCAGTCAATGCGAAACTACCGCCATCAATAGGAATTAAAATATGATCTGCTGCATATACTGCATTTGATGTTGAAAGATTCAAACCCGGCGCACAGTCGATGATTATGTAATCATAATCGTCCATGATAGGTTGCATGGCTCGATGTAAAATCTTTTCTCGATGGTGTCGTGTCAGGCAATTGTCTAACACGCGCTCAAATGAAGGATCTGAAGGTAAGAGAAAAAGATTTTCAATTTCTTCATCACTATCATCGCCTTTAGGGATGACCGCTGGAACAATAGCCTTGCGAATATCAAATCGCTGATTACTGTACACATCGCAAATTGTATTGCCAAACTGTGAATAGTATTTTCTTCCGCGAGCTAAAACCTCTGTAGCGTTAGCCTGCTGATCACTGTCAATAAGCAATACTTTATTGCCCTGCTTCGCTAATTCGTGCGCAACATTGGTATCGGTTGATGTTTTCCCCGAACCGCCTTTGTTATTTGTAGTTGCAATAATTTTCGCTGTCATGGTTTCAATCCTTGTTATCTGGAAGATTATCGAGGTTGTAGCTCTGAGCGCCGCTGGCGTTCCCATTGTTCTTATCGGTGATCGGCAGGATTACCAGCTTCCCACTGACAGCAACACCGGGGGTTATTTCGATGTTGTAGCCATCACCCTGTTTGTGCTTAAACGCCGTGCCGACACGATGCCATAACGTTTTTTCTTCTCTATCTTGAGTAGCCTCAAGTTTCTGAGTAACGAAAACACCAAACATGCCATACCTCCGCTGACAAACAATGAAGTACAAATGTAATACGTGTGTATTACATTAAAATACACACTTCTAATGTGCAAGCTGATTTTGCTTTTATTTTGATGCAGACCTTAAAAAATTGTCTGTCAGAAGATGGCAGTAACAGCCGCAGCTGAAGGAGTGGTGATGGCATTTTTGCGACCGGCCAGCTGATAAATGATTGCACTGTGTAAAGCAGCTGACGGGCGAACAAGAGCATACGTTATGGCAAAAAAAAACCCGGCGCATTGCACCGGGTTCATATAAGTCATGCACTAAGGCAATGAACGAGTTGTCAGCTTGAACTGACGAGATTGCAGGCTTAGTGGGCGAACAGCAGCACCTTTAGTTCCAGCAGAGATTGAATCTTGAGAGTGATCTCAATTCCCCGCGCTGTAACTGCAATGCTGGTGACTTCCACTTTCATCAAAATTGATGAAAATGAGACTGACAACATACTGAAGTTTTCAGGTATGAAGGCAAGCCATTGACGCCAGGCAGAGAGCTTTGCTTTAAGGGTTTTAGATTCAAAGATAATGTTGGTCATAAGTGCTCCGAATGAAGCACGTAACCAGCGCCGAAGCGCAGGAAACGCACTCCGACAGGTTATAAGGATCACAGCCAGTCATAGTCCTCATTATCTGGCAAAATCATATTAACCCTATGCGGAATTTTTACAATCATCATAAGACGTTTCTGATACTGGTCAGATGTTCATGACAGAAAACCTAAACCAGAATGAAAAAACCCAGCTTTATGCTGGGTTAGTTTGATTAGTCAATTGCACCAAATATTTTCCCGGCCTCTTGGTGGTCCAGGGCAAATTCTCTTAGCAAATGAAAGAGTTCAGCAAATGGTTTTGCATAGCTGAAAGAAAGTTTACTGAAAACCAGTAGACAGACGGCAATGCCAGCAGCTTCAGCAGACATTACCCCTTCATAACCGTTTCCATGCCAATAACAGTCGTATTCATTCGATCTATCATCACCAGGCATCATAAAACAGCCGCCATTGCTAAGTTCAAAGAACTGCCATTTACCGCCGCAATAATCGTCTGAGAGAGAACTCATGTGATCAAAGATTTCACGTTCAGCCAGGAGAAAAAATCTACCAAAGTGTTTTGGCAAAAATTTCATTCTCTGACGTTCGTTGATTACGTTTGCCGATACAGCTGTAGGTTCAGAAAGAAAATTGGTCATATATGCTCCATAAGAGCATGTAACCCGCGCTGAAGCGCAGGTTACACGCTTCAACAAGGTACGAGGGTTTCAGTCGGTCTTTACCCTCATGATCCGACATAGGCATTTTAGCTTCATATCTGGTTATTACAATCGCGCTTAATGCACCTGTATGCGTCTGTATGAGGTTTTATGAAAGGCAACCGTGTATATCATCCATTTTCTGCTAATCGTGAATTGCCGGGCCTTACAGAGCTTTATATGGCTTTTCACCCCCCCTCCCTGTTAAGCCGGGTTTTGCGAAGCCTCAGTTTTCTCAGCAATGAAGAAGGTTGATGGTCGGAGACGAAAGGAATGTTCAGCAATCCTCTGTGTTGATTATTGGGATCGATCGCTGATGATTTTCACTTTTGCCCATCGTTTACGATGGGAGCTACCTATGAGATCTGAGCGGCTTGGCCTTGGGCCAATGCAAGCGAAGTCATTAATCTGACTGTCCACAGGGCAGGCAGCGAGTAGGTCTTATTTTTAATAGATATTTAAAACAAGAAGTTTAAAAGACTTCACGCACATTGAAACCTCAGCGGATAGAACCCAACAGAGCTAGTCCCACGCACTTTACTGTACATAACTAATTTTCTCGTAAAAAACGGGCGCGGTTGTGGTGATCTGCAATGCAAATTAGCTTGAGTTCGCCTCTCACATGCGGCGAACACCAGACGTGTTGTGTGAATTTCATACAAAGATTTACTACAGACGTGCGAAACCCTCCGGCGTTCGTCGGAGGGTTTTAGGAAAGAAAGGTTTAGGCTGCTAATCGGGTGTAGTTGCCCCTAGATTGGATCATACGCTGCTTAACTCTACGCTCGATCTCAGCATCAGCTGCTGTTCGGTCAATAGGGAAAGTGCCAGCGGCTATCTCTTTCGTCAGTTCCCGTCTTACAAGGTTCTGAATCTCTGAGCGGGTGCGTTCAGCATCGCGCAAGGCTTTTGCACGGCGTTCGCCTTGCTGCTTACGTTTTAGATGATAGCCATAGAATCGCTTGCGCATGGCTCCCCAGGCTTCCTCTATGTTCTCTTCCAGGCTCAACTCTGGTAAGCCCTGCTCTTTACGTTGCATATTCTTGTAAGCATGACGTGATCGGCAAGCGCCCTCTACGGCGCGTTCTGAAATGTCCAGCGCACGGAAAAAGTCGGGCAGGAATGAAATATCAGTAGGGAAATTACAGCCCAGCGTGGCGCAGAATTCAGTCTTGTAAGTAATCAGTCCCATATCCCGTAGGGCTTCAAGCGCACGAGTAGCGCGTGAAATGCTCACGTTCGTATGCGTGTCATGAACTGTTTCTGTAGCGAGGCCACACTCAATAGCAAGGTTCGTCATGGTGACGTTAACCCTGTTAGCAAGCGGATCATAGTGGAAGCAAATTCCCTGTAGCAGCGCTTCTATGGCCTGCAAGCGCGCTCTAGGTGGCATACGCTTGCGCAGCCCTCTTTGACGGGCAAACGCAATGTGAATAGCAAAGGCAAAGGTAGCGGTAAACCCTTTTGCGGCTGCCATCATTTTTTCATTAAACGAAAGCGTATCTTTGCCTTCAGGCGGCACAAATTCAGGATTGTCATTCTTTGGGCGACCAGGTCGCAGCGGTAATGAAATATTCTCAGACACGCCCGCCTGCGCTTATGGCGGGCAGGGGTTGATTTGGGGAGTGCATACGCTATAATCCTTCTTAGGTTTATGCCTAGCCCCGATTGTCATGTCCGCTCGCCAAAGTAGAGCATGACCTTCGGGGTTTAGTTTTTTTGGGCCTTCGTAGCCCGTCCTGAGTACCTTCCGGCGTACCCTACCCGTATAATTCATTGGTGTCTTAGACACACTTCAAGTACACACTTTAGCACAGGTAGCGAGAGATCGAAACATCGCTAAAAATCAGTCAAGTTTACGGTGTACTTACATTACGATTTCAAAAAACTTCGTTAGAGATCAGCGTAATGTGCTATAGTCACCGAGCTGGCATTAGACGAAAAAGCTAGCTGAAACGTCTATCTTAACCATCGTGAGCACCGCTATTGAGGTGCCACATGGCCCTCATAGTGTGCTGCTATCTAACAGGAGTACACGTCTTATGCAGAACTCACTGCTAAATAAAAATCTCGAGATTGTTCAAAGCACCCATATTATGGAACGCTTAACCACTCTCACCTCTGTAAGTAACCTTAGTTACTTCATCGAAACCAACTGGAAAAACCGCTTCTTCATCTTCAAAAACGATGAAATTGCTCCAGGTGTGTTTTACCGGACTTGGATCTGTGACGGCTGCTACATTGAAGCCATCATTGATAATGCTGATTTCGATCATCAATCTCAGTCAGTAAGACTCAACTGCTACAAATTTTTCCCTGGTACGCTCTTTAAAGAAGTCGAAGATTTCGCACTTCAATTAAGAGCACATTACGTTAACGCGTAATTTACAGAAGGACAGCTGATGCTGTCCTTTTTTCTGCCTGTAGATCTATCAACTATCCCTAAGATAATCAACGATATTTTTTAAAATGTAATACATAAGTATTGCAAATGTAATACCTATGGACTACACACTAGAAGTATATCCTTTGATCATCAGGATCTTAGAAAAGATCCTATCTATCTCACCCTTATCGAAGCTGTACCCCTGCGAATAAAAAAATTATCGTCAAGGCAAGGCTGAGTGAATAATGCTTTACCCTCCGAGACTTAAAACGGGGGATGAAAGCAACGATAATTGCATAGAGGACAGGCGCTAAAGCGAGATAGGTAAAGATTTGAGACATAGTAATATCCTTCATAAGCAACGCTGACGCGTACAGGCTGAGGCGTACCGCAGCTTGCGAGGAACGAACAGCCTGTGCAAGGAAGCGGAATAGTTTAACCAGTTATGATGGCAATCGCAGCTTCCCGGATAAGGCAGATGCTATCGATAATTTGATGGCCAGTCGAAAAACTGCAATCACAATAGTGCGCGTTCCGGCAGTAGCTGTTGCGTTAACTGCAATCATTTTCAAAAAGCCGGCGCCGGATTTTGCTATCAAAGGGCTAACCCAATTTTGTTACAGGGTTAACCCACAAATCCGTTTACTGCTTTTGGTGAGTATGGCGCCACTTCCACGGCTCCACGGCTCCAGGTGCAGACCAAAGACCAACTTTATTGGATTTAGCCTTACTCTCAAGATCAGCGGCGATTGTGTCAGTCGGCTTATTGTCGAACCTGTACGCCCATGCCAGCCCTGAAGACACCATCTCATAGTTGACATAAATCGGATAGGTTGTGACAGAGGCAGGGAGGGGCACATTAACGACAAGTTGTCCCAGGCTTCTTCCGTAACGATCGACACTGTTACTGATTACATCTACTTGCCTGTTGCCTACCAGATTGAGCAAATGTTGTTTGGCCTTGGTGCCGAACGGCTGTCCTGACTCTGGCGCATCGATGCCAATCAAACGAACCCGTTCAGGACGTCCGTTATTCAGGACTTCAACCGTATCGCCGTCTAATACTTTGACCACTTTGCCTGTAAAATCGGCATACACCCCTTTAGACAAGCATAGAAGAAACAAAATCTGGCTGTATTTCGCTATCCTAGCTTTAATCATTTTACCATCCCCCATGCTTGCTGTGGCACTTTATCCCAGACAGTTCCAAATATGATTTCCGCTTTGCGGTGATCATAAGCTCCAATGAATGCTAATTGGTCGCAGTCAGGTATTTTGTCTCTCATATGTTCATAAAGCCTTTCCACTGAATCAAGTTTTAAGCATTTCCTAAATTTATAAAGGTACTCAATTCTATTCATCATCCTTCCTGTTAATTTCCCGCGCCATTAACACCTAACTGAGGGATTTCATTAAATTTTGAATTAACGTTATGACCTAACACTCTTTTTAACTGATTAATATCATCCATGTCTGGCTGATAACCGTATACGAATATTGCATTGGAATTTGCCGTTAACCAGATGGCTCGTTTGAATGAATAATCACCTTCAACCTTCAGTGTTCTCCAGTGCGAAGATTTAGCTTGAGAGATAATCATGTCTATAGTTGGCTGGCTGACACTTTCAGCCTCGATTTCAGTGATCCCGTTATAAACGGCATTTTTAGCAAATGCTGGCACGGACACAACAGAGAGGCATATCATTAATGCTTTAATCATGACTTATCTTTACCTTTTAATAGTGGCTTCCCTTTTTCTTCAGGGAAGAAAGACTTGCAAGGGTTTGTAGTGTCAAAAAGGCCAGAGCAAGCCCAGTAATATTTACCTTCTTCTTTCTTATCTTTTATACGTTTCAACTGACGAGAACATTTAGGGCAGGTTGTGGCTTTGAGTTCTCGCGCTTTTTTTGCATCGGCTTTAGCCTTAACAACGCCTTCTGTGTCCGGGGAACCTTTATGATCCGGGAAAGTAACAGTACATTGCGGCTCGTCTCTGAATCCGCTACAAGACCAAAAATCACCGTTTTTCCCTTTTAATAATCGTAATTTTTTTCCGCATTCCGGGCATGAATAGCTGGCAAGCTCAATGGTTATATTTTTGAGGTTGTCTATTTGTTGGCTAACAAATGTCTCTACCTTAGCCAGGAAAGCATCTACCGTGATCTGACCTTCTCTGATCAATCCCTGCTCGATAGACCAGAGTGCCGTCATGTCAGGAACAACAGCAATCCGAGGTAATGCATCATAAAAATCTTCACCTGCTTTTGTAGGAATGATCTTCTTTCGCTCTATGGTGAAATAGCCACGTTGTTTAAGCGTGTCAAAAATACCTGAGCGTGTAGCAGGTGTACCAATGCCCGCATTGTCTTCACCTCGCTCTTTATCCCTTTTCGCAAAAGCCTCACGTAATCTTTCATCTTCAACATATTTTTTTACTTGCGGTAGATCAGCAAGCAAAGTAGGTTCAGTATAAAGCTCCGGCGCGGTTGTCTTGCCTTTCTCAATTCTGAATTCAATTGAAGTCAAAACATCATCAGCTTCGAAAATATTTAAAATATCAAAATAAGAATTTTCATCTTCACTGTCATCATCATCAGAAAAAATTTCTGACCAACCGCGCTCAGTTACCTTTGAAGATTTAGACTCAAAATAAAAATCTCCGTTGCTAATCATTAAGGAAATCTTTTCCTTAATCTTATCAGGGTAGAATTGCGCAATGTATATTTTTGATAGCTCTATATATACAGCCATTTCAGCTTTTGAAAGTTCTTTAGGATTCGTTGGAACGGGAATGATAGCCGTATGAGCGGATATTTTTTTATCATTAACGGCACGACTTTTCTTATTGGTGTCGGCATTTTTTATTAACGGTAAAAGATCAGGCGCAATTTTCGCTATTGTCTCTAGGGTTTCGCCTGCTGCTTCCCATTGCTCGGTAGATATGTAGGAATTGTCAGTTCGCGGATAGCTTGCAGCTTTATGAGTTTCATAAAGAGTTTGCGCGCATTTATCTACATCCTTCGAACTCATACCTGATAGCTTTCCCATATGGATTTGTAAGGAAAGCAGACTCATTAGCAACGGAGACTTACTAACTTGAGGCGATTGCTCCTTTTCCACTATAGAAAATTGAGTACCTTTAAGACGACTGATAAGCGCATCAGCGTAATCTTTATTGACTATGCGTCCTTTGTCATCAGTTGGTGCTGAGTCAGGAACGGACAGCTCGGCTGAAAAAGTTTTTCCTTTTGCTTTTACATCAGCAATGATGCGATAGAAATCGCTGGCAACAAAATCGCGGCGAGCGCGTGCTCTGGAGACGATTAGGCCATGAATGGCAGTTTGTACACGACCTACAGACAGGAGGCCGGTATAGCCCGACTCCTGCGCCTTCAGGGTATATGCCTGAGTCATGTTGATGCCATAAATCAGATCTGCGCCACTTCGAGCAAGTGCTGTGTGCCTTAAACCAGCAAACTCTTTATTAGGTTTCAGTTTGGACAGGGATTTTTGCACTGCTTTTTCATTCACGTCTGCAATAAGCACACGATATACATTATCGGCGTCAGGATTAACACCGTAGTAATCCAGAATTTCATCGATTAACAGCTGACCTTCTTCATCGGGATCGCCAGCATTAATAATGACTTTAGCCTGTTGTAAAAGTCGCCCAATAATTTCAAGCTGTGGACGGGTCTCTTCAACCGGAACTAACTCAAGCGGCGTGAATTTATAGGGTAAATTTTCAAACTTCCACTTCTTAAATTCAGGGTTTATTTCATCAGGCATTTTGTTTCTTAGAATATGCCCACGACTCCATGTTATGAACTTATCCCCTATTTTATAGTAACCGTTCTTTTTTTCAGCGTTTCCGCCTATACCATCCACGATAGCTCTAGCCAGTGAAGGCTTCTCTGCAATAAATAGTTTCATATTAACCTCTGTAACCGAGCTTACCCAAAATCGTCTCTACGTAGTTTTGAGTCTCTTTATAAGGTGGAATACCCTGATATTTATCAACTGCGCCATCACCAGCATTATAGGCAGCCAGAGCAAGTGCAACGGAATTATATTTATCAAGCTTTCTTGCAAAATATTTAATTCCGCAATCTATATTTTGCTCAGCGTTATATGCATCAGTAATACCGCAATCGCTCGCAGTGGCAGGCATTAATTGCATTAATCCCTGCGCTCCTTTATGGCTGGTTGCCTTTGGGTTAAATCTGGATTCCTGATTAATAAGCTCTCTTACAATGGATGAAGCAACATTGTACTTTTCAGAATACTTATCAATCAAATCAGCGAATTTTTGGTTTGTGGTCGCTGCAAGGCTTTTTATTGTCCCTGCGGGGCGTTCAAACGCCTGTGCGATATGTTCCCTTGGTGGGTTAGTCTCACCCTGTGGTTTTCTGCTGAATCCTTTGAACGATGACAGGGAGGAAGACTCCCCCCAGACCTCTTGCATCTGGCTTTTTACAGGTGGCGCAGACACCATAGAAAGCAGAATGTCTGAATCATCAGCTAATGCATTACCAGAGCATAAAAAGAATGTAATCAACAAACATCCTGCTTTCCTGTTAATCATCGTGGTAATGCTCCGGGTGTAGAAATCTTGGTTTCCATGTTTCCTGCATTATCAAGACTAAACGGACGTGTTAAGTCTCGATAGATAACATGACGGTTACTTAACTGATAATATTCACCGTTACCTTGATATTGTTTTCCAGCACATCCTGTTACGGCAGTGATAACTACGACCATAGCGAATATCTTTTTCATCGTATTGACCTCTTTGTAAATGAAACAAGTTTATGCGCGTGATCCACAACGACATAATTATCAAAGCCAATTAGCATCTGGAGCACATCAATAATTGGCATGGTTCTGTGAACCTTCGCAATTGGCGGAATTTTCTGGTCTGCAAGTTTGTTCGCATCAGATGGGGCCGGATATTCCGTTACTAACCTGTACCCGATAGTGTCAAGGATATATTGGCTGGCCTGCTTAACCGTCTTTGCATCTTCAGGCCACACAGTGCGCACTGATACAGTTGTAAGGTCTATTTGTGACTGTCGAATATCATTAGCACTGTTTAGCGGTTGCATCGCTCCATAGTTATATGCTCGTGTATTATAACCGCTTCCTAATGTAGTTCTGGTTGTTGTTTCAACCGACTTAGTTATAGGTCGGGGTGCTTCAGCGCTGTATGCAGCGCCTGATAAAAGAACCATCGCAATGGCTGAGATTTTAATTAACGTAGTCATCATAAACACCCTTGTACGGCTTAACATAAATATCGTCTTGCAAAATGATTCGAATTGACTGACCAGCTCTGACAATTTTGGTCGGAACAATATTCAGGTATTTCTGGGCCATTGGAGCAAACTGATCACGCATACCCTGACCAACTTCACCTGAATATGTTGTGTCGTTATTTGAACCCGTTCCGCTTCTGCTTGTATTACTGGAAATCATCGCATACGCGGCGACACCCAGCATTTGAGCCATAAAGTGATATTCAACCTGGTCTTTAACCCCGCCCATACCTTCACGATCTAGCCCGGACGCTTTACTCAGGTCGATACTGTCACCGTTAGGCAGAACAGCTTTACCCACGCTGTAGCCCATGCGGTTCTGAATTGGATCATTAATTCCATTGGCTGAAGCAGAAGTGGTGAGGAACTCGCTTCCTGCTGGGATCAGAATATTTTCGCGTTTCTGGTCATAAACATCATGATCAATCATCGCTTTAGAAGTAGTGCCAGGAAAATCGCTATTCCAGGTCATCATGGTAATAGCCGGAATTACTGTCCCTGCCGGGATTTTTGCCATACCTTCTGTATCGGCCCCGTATGAGTTCTCTTTGGTATAGCCAACCACATCAGCCGGGGCCTGTTTGAAAGCCACTTTCTGCTGCTGCGACGAAGGCGATGCAATTCCGTTAGCCGAAGCAAGAGAAACGCCTGAACTTGTAGGACGCTCACCTGAACGGCTAAGTAAGTCCTGACGCATTCTTTCCGCTTCCTCGATGCGCTGCCGGGTTAACTGTCGCTGTTGATCAAGAGTGCTTGCCTGCGGATTACGGGCTAAAGCCGTTGTTTTGTTGCCGTTGCCGTTAACTTCCTGTTGCTCTTTCGCGCCACCCCACGCTTTACGATTGGAATCAAGGGCGCGGATACGTTCTTGTACCTCCCATTTACGCTGGGCTTCGGACGCATAATCCCGGTCTTTTGACCTTTCATCTTTACGCTGATCGGACAACATTTGGTTGGCTTTAGCAGTGTAGGGATTGCCAGCAGGCACAACTTCAGGTTTAGTCACCTGCGGTTGTGGCCGTGTACGCTGGCTGTCGATTAAACGGCTCAAATCATCCTGTTTTGGTTGCTGAGCAAGCGTTGTTTGCGGGTCTTTCTTCTCTTTAGGTTCATTACCGCCTGAAGCGCGGTTGATAACGTTAATTAACGTAAAAACAAACAGGATCAGAAGAAGAAGCCCAACTGCGCAAAACAAATACAGCTGCATTCTTTTTTTATGCGTAGCCGGACGTTCCTCAACGCGCGGTTTTGACTCATCAACCATCACGATGCTCCTTTAGTCGCATTATCAACACGGCTAACGTTAATTTTCACATCATCAAGTTTCATTGTGAATTTTGGATAAATACCCGTTACCTGATAAATTCCGGTGTCCTCATCAAATTTGAGAGGAACAATTGCATTTTTCCCGCCTACATCGGCTTCTACTGATAAAAGGCCACGGTTAGTTCTTGAAAGGCGAATATAAGTAAATCGCCCATCATCATAAACATCGGAAATAACATCTTTACCTACAAAACCTTCACCTTTATCCCAGTTGTAGCGGGTATAAATGTGATAGCGATAGCGGTTAAGCGCTTTAACAACTGATTGCTGGCTGTTTTCACGTTCTTCACGTAGTTGATTCTGTAATACCTGATTTTGTTGAGCCTGCATTGCGCCCATTTGCATTTGATTGTTTTGGTATGCTTGCAGACCATTTGCCACATTATTTGTAATGTAGCGGTTGCCTCCGTTGATGATCACACAAGGTGTATTCTGAGCCTGTGGGACACGGGTTAATTGAATATCTACGCTTGAGCCGTCAGCCAGGAACGCATAGACCATCGCGGCGGCTCCTTCTGGCTGTTGGCTGTTGGGTTTAGCAACAATTTGTTGTTGAGCACCTTCAACGTTCCACAGGTCATCGTTTGAGTTAACAGGGGCAGTCTGCAAAGGTGCAGGCAACTGAATACGAGTACCCAGGCCAATTGCTGTATTAACAGTGATTACCTTTCCAGGCTTCCAGTTTTCAAACTTACACTGTGCGGCATAAACAACGTTGCCCGTCGAAAGCATTGCTACAGTAACAGCTAATAAGGATAACTTTTTCATAATATCTCCGATTACTCTTTTTCCCCGACGGGCTTCGACGGGTCTACAATTAAGTCTTCACTGATAATTTTCATGCCGCGAGGGTTGGCACGAATCCAATCTTCAGATTGCTTCTTGATTTCATCCTGTGACATTAAACGCCACTGAATACGGTCAATAAGATGTTCTCTGCTGAGAACCTTTAAATTAGCGTCACGCGTTATGCGATCAAAATATATATTGCTCCGCATTACGTTTTGTTCCTTTTTATCAAAGGTTCCTTTGGTTGAATCGTAATGATCAGAAAACCCCCATTCAATATCGATAACGTTAGGGTTTGGCGTAGCCAGTACATCAGCTGCTTTTTGTGCCGCGTCAAAGTCACCAGCCGCAATATCTTTGCCGATAAACTTTTTATAAAGTTCGCCGTCAAGATAAACAGAGGCCTCACTGTAATTCTGTCGAATAGTTCCTTTGTGCTGTCCATATCTGTTATTAAGGTACTGTTCGAAATCGTGATCTACCTGAGCTTTGGTAATGACCAAATCACTTTTAGGAAGAACGTTTAATACCTTAGATGTGCCATCTGGATAAAGTTGAACGTAAAGAACCTCTTTAGCATCATCAACTTTAGCCGAGCGATTCCATGCAAAAATAATAGCGATTAACGCAATAAAACCGACGAAGAAGACGCAAACAACTAATTTATTATTTGCTGCTACCAGAGCACCGAGAGCTTTAGGCAACTCTGACTTTTTGGATTTATCAACCTTACCTTCATCTGATACGCTGACTGGTTTATTTTTTTTACCAAACATAAATTACCCTTAGAATTTACCGGATGCCGCTTTTAAACCCATTTTAATCGCACCACCAATACCACCGCCTGCGCTGCCGACACCCGCTGAAAGTGAAGCGGCAAATTTAAATGCAGACAGTACAAACAGGATTGCCACCACTCCGGTTCCAATCATTTCACCTGCATAACCCATGTTCTGCTCTGTAATTTCGACTACGTTCTGTGGATCGGAAAGAACCGAAGTGAAACCTACACCAATACTTTCCAGCTGTGCCTGGAAAATAAGGCACCCCAGAATTCCTGTTACCTTTACGACTACTGACAGAACGATGAAACCAGTGAAGAAACGAACCCAGCCATCAAAAAGATTTCGAGTGCCCGAAACGAGAATAAAGGGAATGAAGACGAAACCAACTATTTTAGCCAGACCATAACCAAATACAGCCCACACACTGCCCAGGTACATCACGCAATCAAGAGCTATGCCAATGATCACCCAACACATAGACAATGCGACCATATCTAACGCATCGAATATTCCAACGTCAGACAGCTTTATAGCCATCGTTGCTTTCTTTATCCATTGAAGGATAAAGAGGGGATCGTTATTACCAACAAAAGCATATTGCATTTCATAAGATAAACCTTCGGCAATGCCCCAGAATGTTTTTGTCGCTATGTCATAAGACATCATCAATCCCAGACCTACAAACCAATATGCAACTGCTGTGAGGTGCTCAAATACGTCTGGCTTGCGTACAAATATAAGGAACTGTTGTACGAACAACATCATTGATAAAAAGCCGAAAATAGCCCATGCAAATTTATTAATCGCACTCCCACTACTTGTCATCTTATTAACAAAGTCAGAAAGATAAACAGCAAACTTCGAACGTATAAAATCGAATTGAGCTGCTTCCGCGCTGTTGCAAAGCATAACAAAAGCTATAAAAAGGAATAGCAAGAACCAATAAAACCATGCCTTCTTCATGAATTTAGGCAATGGGAGTCCTATAGCTTCAATTTTCATGAAAGCTCCTTAGTTTAAAGTCTAACGCTATGCGCTAGGATTAAGTCCTTTTAAAGGGACGCCCTTCTCATTAACCCAGGGTTTAACAAGCTGATATTTATAGCGGTCAATTTTGAGTACGTTTTTAACGATCCACCACCCTTCTCTTTCTAACTGCGGTTGCGTAACCTCTCCTTCTTTTTTATTGGAAAATGGTTCAGCTTTATTATAGGCAACACCTAATTCATTCAATTTTGACGTTGCTTGAGACTTAGATAATTTAGCGTAGTTTTCTTTAGAAAACTCAGCAGATCCCCTCATTGGAAATTTCTTATTAGCTGCATCAAAAACTTTACTTTCGCAAGAGTAACTTGCTTTTCCACCACAATTTTTGACGGTTTCTTTTTTGATGTAATCTTTCCGTTGAGTATCAGTTTTCTTTGTAGATGCATCAATATAAGGTGCAGAAAAAGCACCAAATGAAACACTGCTGATCAAGATTGCCAATGCTATTTTTTTCATATTAGAAATCTCCTAATGCTTTATCACTGACTACAGTGGGTTCCGAGAAAGCCTCATTAATCGCAGCTGAATTGCGAGACTGCGCTTTAGCTTTATTTGCGAAATACTCATTCGGAACCTGATTGCTCAGCTCAAAGTTTTTATTAGAGGCGCGAATAATTTGCATATTCTGCTCAATGATTAACTGATTTTGTTCAGCTTGTAATTGTGCCGTTCTGACAGCATCACTGTCTCCCAGCATCATACGGCGCTGATCAATCTGGTCTGCGCGTTCAGCGATATCGGCAAGGCCTTCATCGATAGAATTAACCTGCGCCTGCTGATAGGTAGCCATCTGGGCTTTACGATAATTGTAAGCGGCGTACTCTTTAGCACGTTCAGAAGAGTCGTTGTTATATGGCACGTTCGCAATCGTATCTATGTAGGAATCCCAGTCTTGATTAAGCCCATACAACACTTCTGATTGCTTCATTGCTGTTCGCCAATCCCCTAACTTCTCAACTTCGCCTGGCGAAGCGGTACGATATGGAGATCTTGAATCAAGCAGGCCTGTCTGGGTCAAAAATCCTACCCAATCCTTTTTAGATACTTTGTCTTTAAGCCCTTCAGCCTCACGCAACATCTGATCGTAGTTAATCAGGATCTGCTTATACTGGGTGTAAAGCTGGTTAAGCTGCGAAGTATCTAATCCCGTCTGCTCCAGTAGCTGATCATAATCAAGAATCTGCTGCTGATAAGACTGAATGGCTTGTGCAATTGAAGCGAGATCGACAACTGGAATACCGGATGCCTGAGCGTTAATGTTGGTTAACCCCATTCCAGCAACGATCATGCAAGCGATTAGCTTTTTCTTAATCATCATAACGAACCTCTTCAAGTTCAGGCTTGAACGCCTTAATTCGCTCTATGCCTTCCTTAATAGCCAGGTCTGGATCAGGCTGTTGTTTATAAATGTCTCTCATAATTGCCATCTCGTCCGGGTGAGAAGTGCTGATAACATACTGCTCGGCTTCTGCATACAAGTTGATAACTTTCGCTATGCCTAACTCAGACTGTTTAATATAGGCCTGACGCTTAGGTATTAAGTTAGCGATAATGTCACATTCAGAATCGCTCAGATTAAAGGCTTCTTTATATTCGCCGCGTGACATATTAGGGTCAGCCATGAATACAAATGTTGATGCTGAAGACTTAAGCGTTTCCCAACCTGGAATAGAAAGATAGTGTTTCGGGCTTTGTGTCCAAATCCCAGCACCGCCTTTATGCTTAAACCATGTACGAATTTTTTTCTCGAAAAACTCTGCGCTTGATTTCCTTGAAAGTTGATACTGACACTCGTCAATTTCAAGGAATTTATATTCTGACAGGTTTTCGGGTGATTCGAATAAACGAGTCGTCCTGTAAAATACTTCTGTTTGAGCCAGTTCCATAAGGATCGGCGTATCTTTTACTTTTGCAAGATTGAATACTGAAAACTTACTTTCAAGCGAACCAATAGCGTCAACGTCATTATCCATAAGGAACCCATAAACACCGCCCCGAAGGAAGCGTGATAGTTTATGTTTAACGGATTTTTCACAGTGAGCGACAAGAACTGATAAAGAGGGAATAGATTTATATCCATCTTTGTTGATGTTGCTGAGAGTTCTGTCAATCCCCTGGTCAACATCAATCTGTTCGTCCTGGTTAAATTCACGCATATCAGCGCTGTCATTATCACTGATCATAATGCGCAATAATCTAAGCAGGTGTGCTTTAAACTCTGTATCGTTTGCCCCACTTGCAACAGCAAATGGATTAAAACCGCCCAGACCATCATCTGACAGACGGAAAACGGAAGACGTATCTTGAAAATAACGCGCAACCGGTTCTGTACCTGCATCAATATCTAATGCTGAATAGAACCCGTTAAGTTTCTGCATATGGGCTGCAACGCAGTTCTTCAGGAACGTTTTTCCTGATCGTGTCGGCCCAACGCCAATAATGAAGCATTTGTCACCCACAAACATGCTGTAGCCAAACGGCACACCATCAGTGGATTCCATAACATAGATGGGTTCTTCTTTTTGTGTACCCCATTCACTGATACCTTCGTCAGAACGGTAAAGCAGTGCAGCCGCGCCTGTTTGAGAAGTATTGAACTCCATATCGCGATAAGTTCGCTTAGGATAGCCGAGCTGCATACGGATGTATGCAGGCAGCAATCCGGCATTCTCCCAGACAAGGCTAAAGTTGTTAGAGAGGTTGTTGGCGAGTTTTTTTGATGTTTCAATTACGGCTTCAGGATCTTCATCAAAGACAAAAACACCTGAAGCAAAAAATGAATATTGATCTTCTGAATAATCCGCTTGATCTAATTCTTCGAATGCTTTTTTAATTCGCGGATTCTCAGAGAGTTTTTTTGTTAACTGAGCGTCTGAGCTATTTCCTTTCATCATTTCCGCAAAAGAAATGTTATCGCGCTCAAGTTCATCACGCTTTTGCTTGAACAGAATAGATTTATCAAGCCCGGACATAGGAGCATGTTTGGTGTAAAACATATAATTCCCGTTCATTTCAACAGCAGAATTATCGCCTTTAGCCCAAACACCATAAGGAACCGTATCACCACCAATTCCAATAATCTGCGCAACACGGACGTAGATTGGAGCTGCCCCACTGATTTTAAGCATATCGTAACCGCGAATGCTTATAGCCTTTACCTCACCGTCTGGAAGCAATTTATCCCAATCATCGACAGGTACAGCCTCATTCTCACCGAAGAAGAGATAATCCTTCCTGAAATTAGTCAGGAAGCGGCTCAAAGCCCAGATTTTATTTACACCGACAAAATGATTGTTTCTTGATACAAATGAAATTTTTAGGTTCAGTTCTTCTAAAGAATTTTTCAATTTATCGCAAAGTTTATCTATCGTTTCTTCTTGTACTAAAGCAGCATCAATGCTCTTGAATGCCATTTTAACTTTAACTCTGGCGGTTGGTTCGAATACAGAGTTAAATAGATTACGCAGAAATGACACTGACAATAATTTATTATTGTCATCTTTATTTTTAATTTCTAACATCCAGAAGAGTCTGGATGCGCTTAAATTACGATTGTTATTTAAGTAAGCCTCACGTTGACGTGATAATGTTCCGCTACGGCCTGAGCGTTTTTGCAGACGTACCTTTGCGCCATCATAGTGAATATAGAAGCACTTAAGCTCAATATCATTAGACAACTTCTGAAGAATGTTCCTGACAGTGCGTGACACAAGCGCCAGCGTGTCAGGGTCAACAGATGCCGGGTCTACTCCGCTTAATTCAAGTCCACCGATTACAGAGCCGGTCTGGGTCAACATAAAGTTTTTGTCCCAGACACCGCCGTAATAGAGTTCTTCGTTTAAAGGTACGTCTGCTCTCATGTCTTACAGCCCTTTCATATAGGCATAAAGAACGCCTGCGTTCATGATGCCGATACCACCAACAATGGCACGAAGCAGGTACATGATAGCCCCGCTTTTAGGAGCAACAATCCAGATTGCAACGCCGATGATTAGTGAAAGAATCACGATCATCGCCACACCAGGGCCGCCAGCGAAATCAACAACCAGCTGTAAGAACGTGGCGACTTTATCAAGAAAGTCATTACCAGTTGTACCGATGTCGATTGTGCTGTCAGCTGCCATTGCGTTTGAAACTAAGCCACCGTAAATAAGCCCTGCATACAAACCGAGTTTTTTGTTCATCTTAACTATTTCCTTTTTGACGTTCTTTAAGTGATATGAATTCGATTTCTGAGCCAGATATTTCAATAATGCGAATATCGCGCTTACCGTATTGTTCGGTTGAAAGTTTCCCTGGTGCCCAGAGCGTATGGAGCCAGGTTCTGTAGCCTTGAGGATCTTCTTCATGAACCAGGTAAGCAGGAACAAACAACACAACGGCGAATACCAGAGACGCAAACACAGCTATCCACCATACTGTGTAGATGAACAGCGTAATTGTCGTAGCCAACCAAAAAACAACCAGGGCAGTCAGGATCTTGCCTGGAAGTCCTAAGGTGCGACTTTCACTGTTGAAAACGCCTAAGTTTCGTAACTTATTCTGTTGGTCTGGATTGGCATCACTCATGCTACAATTCCTGAAATCCCTTAGAAATTAACTATGTACACACTTTAAATACACATGCAAAGAAGCCACAAAAAATACACATCAACAATAAGTAGCCGAAGTGTGTATTAGAAGTGTGTATTAGAAGTGTGTATTTCAGTATACACTGATTTAACGAGGTATCAAGGAACATGGCACAAATGAAAGTTGAGCGGATAAACGTCACACTCCACCCTGATTCAGTAGCAGGGCTGGATGAGCTGTGCGAAGAAGTTCGCGCAGCATCTACGGATTATTTTGGACGTATAGGCCGATCAACAGTCATTGCCGCACTGACGGAAGTCCTGATTGAAAACAAGCACCAATTTGAAGCTAGTGCTGTGCAAGACAATGCTTCGCTTAAAGCAGAGATTAAGCGTGTATTGAAGAACGCAGAAGCGTAGGTAGGAGTAAATCCTGAAGAAGTATCGGGTAGCTGCCTGACGGCTGCTACCCGCTAATGTACGTAAATCCGCATCAAATGTAAAATCGGCTGTAATTCTCCCAAACTGGATGAGTGAGCTTAAAGCTCAGCCGTTCTTCATCCGACCAAATTTGTTCAAAATTTTATCAAGATACTCGCGGCCAGGATCAGGACACTTGTTTAAAAAATCTTTACGTGCGTCAAAGGTATGATCGGGAAGAAATGAGCCGTGTTTTTTCTTTTTGATGTCAAAAAACGCTCGTTCTGCATCAGAACATCCCTCCGGTGTGGAGCCGTTCTGTAACTTCCCCCAGAGGCACATAGCGACAACGCAGGGGTTATCCTCAGCTGAAGCCTGTGAAGAAGCACCGAGCATTAACGCCCCACTTAACAGGCTCAGAGCAACCAGATTTTTTCTCTTCATAATCGTTTCCTTATCCTCAGAAGTAAAAACGGAAACGAGCATACATGAAAAATGAAGAAGTACACACTTTGCGTTAAATCAGTTTTACGTGCTGTTTCTTTTCGGTGTCATATTTGAAAACGGTTATAAGTTTCTCGCCATCGCTAATACAGATCTCCGTAACCTTCCTGCCAAATTCAGGCCTGCGCTCACAGTGAATGAACAAGTTAACACCTGAAATAATATTTTTTGCTGCCATATCAAAATCAATGTTGCTTCCCTTGATAAGCAAGTCTGCGAGGCGTCGGACAGAATCTTTACAGCCATTGGAGTGACCTGTTGCGGCATTACCTACATATCCTGTGTTGGTAGCAGTGATAAAGGCATCAGCGGCGGGATAATCACGTATTTCTCCAACCCAAATCCTGTCACCGTTCAAGCGTAATGAAGTTTTAATGAGGAAAGGTAAATCAATGACAGTCGAGTTAATATCTCTTTTACGTTTGGGGGCTTCCAAAGCGATCATGTTTGGGAACCAGTTCATATATAACTCTTGAGTATCTTCAGCAATTATCATCCTGTCTAATTCAGACACAAAGTGACTTATTGCACGAAGCAATGAAGTTTTCCCAGAACCAACGTTTCCCGAAATGAACAAGTTATCGTATTGACGTAATCGCTCAACGATATAATCAAACATTTCTTTAGTTAAAGCACCTTTGCTAATCAGATCATCGCCTGACAAATGTTTTTTAGGCGCAATACGCAAGGTTAATGTACTTCCAGAAGGTGTAACATCCGTAGTTGTCGCACAAATTCGGGAACTATCCGGGAATTTTGCATCCAGAACACCATAGCATTCCTGATCAAGTGCCCTAGCGAATTGTGTAATTAACTTACTCAAATTCTCTTCTGATCCAAATGAGCAATCAACTCTGCTCGTAGTGTTGTTACGGGCAACGTAGATAACATCATAACGATTGACCATTATATCAGTCACATCAGGATCATTATAATATTGTGCGATTGGCTGCATGTAATCTTCAACAAGCTGCCATGATGTGATGTTACTTTCAGGAACATCGCCAAACATTAAAGTAATCATAACCTGTACATATCCTTTACTGTAAATGAAAAGAAATCACCTTCAAAAACGGCTTGAGGATCAAAAGAGTTTTCCATTTTTATCAATCGACCTCCCGTTGGATTTTTCTTGAAGATAGGCCAGCGAGGAGTTTCATAAATAGCTGTATAAATCCTGCAAACGGCATCATCGTTAAAATAGTAAGCAACAGAATCATACAAGCTGGACTTAATATCCCTGATATTATTTACATAGTTGAAGTAAATTTTATCCGTAGACTTCCTGTTTATTTCAACCTCTAAGGCAATACGCTTTCCATCCTTTTTGGTTACAATAGCATCTGGCCTTCTTGCTAATTTTAACGTTTGCAATGCCTTCTCGCCCTTGAATGAATCAATATCGGGTAAAAGGTCAATAACTAAAGACTGAATGCAAAACGCATGAACCAGTGTTATCAATGATGGTTTCTTTTTTTTCTCTTTAATGTCTAACTCAGGGCAATACATCGAAGCAAGTCCGTAACCATCGCTACCGAGAGAATAGACGGTTAACCTTGTGCCCGGTATATAATCTTTAACAACTATACCATCATCAATTAAAGTCTTAAAAAAAGCAGACTGACCTCTGTAATCAACACCTATAGACCTGCCGATTAACTCACCAGTTGAATAATCAAACTCTGCCAGCCACCTAACTACTTTTTCTATTTTCTCAACACGCCTGCCGCGTTTATTTCCGGTGAAAAAACTCATGACAAAACCTTTTTAAAATTTAACAGAATACACACAAGACGCTGGACGGATGGGGAATTGAAAGCACGGAATGCGCAAGTTTACGCGCGCGTTCCGTGCTTTCAATTCCCCAAAAAACAAACGGAGCGGAGCGAAGTGGGTGACGCCTTTAAGCGAATTAGCCGATGCAATCGCCTCCCGAGGCGATGCAAGTGAAATATTGCGCCCACGCGATATTTCACGGTCGGATTTAAATTTGAACGTACAGTGAAAATTTAAATTGCGAAGCACTAATTCTTCCCCGCTCGCGGGGCCGCCCAAAGACAGCAACGCAGTCGCCGGGCCACCCCCTTTACATGATTCCGAGGGCTGCGTTCAGCAGCCCGAAGGAACCCCGGCAAGTTGACGCAATGTGAAGCGACTCGACGGACTGACGAAGGAAGGACAGAGAGGATCGCGGAGCTTTGCGGCAACGCCGACGGGGCAAGCCACGGCTTTTTTTGCTTCGACGAAGGAAGGAGCAAAAGTGGCGCAGTTATGGAAAGGGGGTGGCCCGGCGACGAAGGAGCTGGGCGGCCCCGCGGGTGAATCTCTTTGCAGGTCGGCGTCCAGCAGACCGAAAAAGAGAGAGGGTGGCGGCGAAGCCAGAACCCTAAGTGTTGAGAAACGTTCAAGTTTCGATACACTGCTGTTACCACCTTTGGAACCGTAGGAAATGATAGAAATAAGCGCCCGCTCGGCGCGTTTTCTATTATTTTACTATTAAGGATTCTATTAATCCACCTATGAGCAAAGCGAATGGTAGATTAATAGAATAATTAATAGTATTCCATTGGTGGTAGCCGCTTGAAAAGCGGCCCCTGACCGCAAGCGGTCAGGGCATGGGATGCTATGCATCCCACGCTGGCGAAGCCTGCGCAAGGAGCACATTACGAATGTTTTGTGCGCCTTGATCCTTGTCCGGTTTCAGCCGCGACAAGGATGGTTTGGACGTTAGACCTTGAACGGCTGCGGCTTTGGAAACGCTTTAACAAATGGCTACTGTGGGTCATTCCTGCTTGAAAATATGTCAAAAATCGGAAACACTGTACTTATATTCAACAATGCAAATATGGACATTTTATGAACGCCGAAGAAATACTAAGATATACCTTAGAAAATATAGATCCTTATATTCTTCTCATTATCACAGGACTATTATCAATCTCCGCTTTTATAACGTTTTCAGGAACGGTTGAGAAAAAAGATAAATCTGCTTTTGACTACACTGTCATTCACCTGAAAAAAGTTTCTTTTGTGCTTGCAATATTAATAATCGTGGTAGGTGTTGCAATAATTTTCACCATCGCAAGCCGCACACTCGGCCTGAAAACAGCGATGGAATACATGGGTTTACTTTGGGGAAAAGTAAAGTCATTCATTTCAGATTGGACTATGTGGCCTGGCTTGATTTCAATAATGGTTCTTCCATCGCTGATTAAGCTCTTACATCACAGGATGATAAAGCCGCGTTTTTCATCATGGGTGAGAAAGTGGCGTGTTAAACAAATGAATGACAGCATTTCAGATATACGCACTGAAATTACTAAACTTGAACCTAAAGATTTTGATCCAAGAAAATACTTCAAAGATGGATTTATGTTCATGGGCCTTGATGAAAACAATAGCCCTATATACATCGATGATGAAAACTTTAAGAAAAATCACTCTAAAGTGCTAGGCCCGTCTCAAACTGGTAAAGGTGTAATGCAGGGCGTGTTAATTGCTCAAGCAATTAAAAAAGGCTGGGGCGCTTGGTTCAATGACCTGAAGCCTGATGATTTTATCTACTCGATTATGGTTCAGTCTTGTAAAGAGTACGGCAGAGAGCCGCCAATAGTCGTTGACCTGACAGGATTCCATGAAAGTATTAAATATGCACCGTTTGAAAATGGAACAGATGCAGAACGTATTGCGCGAGTGACTAAAGCGCTGAGAATATCTGATTCCGGCGGCACTGCTGATTATTACATGGCGAATAACCGAAAAATTTTGTATAAAATTTTTCCTTTGTGGGATGGAACATTAAAACAGTTATCTAAGTTGCTGGAAGGTAAACACCCGGCAATTGATGATAACTTACGTTTAATGATTCAGGAAAAGGCAGAGAACTTATCGACTCGCGTAATGGAATGGTGTCAACAACCAGCCCTTCACCCGCAAAAAGGGCAAGGTTTTAATGTAAAAAATGCTTTGATGAATAATCGTGTTGTTTATGTTCTTGGTTCAATGAGCGATCCATTTGTCAGGGCGGCAAATATTGCACTTATCGATGAAATTGTTCAGGTAGCGAAACGCGAAGAGTTACCGGGACACACTTTTATTGATGCTGATGAATGTCGATTTATTGCAACGGACTTACTTGCTGATTCTCTTGCCACTCTCCTTTCAAAGAAAGTGAGTATGGCAATTGCATATCAGGCGCGAAACGACATGAAAAATTTAACTGACAAAACCCTTAATGCTGAGTCTATTCAGAACGGCATTGAAACCAATACGCAGTTAATGATTTGTCACCGTGCAGAAGATGATGATACGGCTGAGTGGGTCTGTGAGAAAACAGGCACAATTGCTAAAACACTCACAAAACTGGAATCTGTTGAAACTAATGAATGGGGTGCGGAAGAATGGGAAGGTAAACGCATGGTCGGGCAGGTAGAAGACTATTTGATCACTCTCAACCAGGTTAAGGCACTTCCTCCCAGAATTTGCGTTATCGCTCGCCCCGGCGTTTTAGCAAAAATATGTTATACCTGCTTCATTCCGTTAAATGAAAAAGTAAAACTTAAAGCTCTTAGCGTCGAATCAATTAACGATGAATTGAATGTTGTTAAAAAGCCAAAGAAACAGGATACAACCCCCTCGGTTAAAAATAGCAATGATGAAAAGGCTTCAGACACTACCCCCTCCCCTTCGCATACAGAAGAGGAAGTGGACGATTTATTATCAATGATTACCAGTAATTCAAAAAAATCAGAAAAGAAAGACAAACCTAAAGATAAAGCTAAACCCTCTGTATCAACAATAAAAGAAGCGACTCCTGTTATTCATGAATCTCCTGATATGGTTGATGAAAAAAAGGTTGTTGCTCCGAACAATACTGATAAAGGTATAGACCTCAGTATTCTTGAAATTGAACCGACAAAGGGAACTGAATCGGTACAGAATGAGAAGAATAAAACTTTCTCATTAGATGATCTCTGATCAGAATGCTTTCAGTTCAAGCCTCACAGCTGCTGCCAGTACCCGGAACTCTGCGCCGGGTACTGGCGGCGAGCAAAAATCGCACACTGCTCAACTCAATGACACTGTTGTTTTCTTCATCAAAAGAAGATGCAATTTTAACCTACATGTCGAATTACGTTACGGTGTTCTCAGATATGTCTGAAAGTGGTAACTACTACCATATCAGGGAGGGGGTATTGCCATCTCTGGCGCTGTTGGGTGTAAACCCACAATTGACTGTTTCCATAAGGGAAATTGAAACGAAAGTCTCAAAAAAGGCAGGACTGCAAAACTATTCAAAAGAATTTGATATTTCAACAAATTACAGTAAATCCATGTTTTATCATGGTCTTATCGACTCTGGTTTTCGCAGCCGTGATCTGTGTCATTCTTTTGGGACTTCTCGGACATATCTTAGTAAATCTAAGGCCTTACTGTCACTTGCTGACCAGTACCTATCTTTGTTCATCTCTGGCAGAATAGACGATGTAAATTTAGCTTACGATTTGAAAAGCATGAATAGTAAGCAAGAGTTACATTTCTCACAGTTGCTAAAACAAGGCTATAGCCCACGAACTGCACTCAAAATCATCTTAAAAGGTGATTCGCGGGAGTCATCATGCTCAGGCTGATTGTTTCAGAACAAGATTACATCTTTTCACAAACCGTAGAAGCATACGTTTTGCCAGAGCGTGAGATGGGGCCAGGTAATCCGGCATCATCACCAGCTGAAGGCGCATCCATCTACAACGCATGGATAGCTAACGGATGCCCCGGCTCGGACAAGCTGAATGATTTTGAAAGCATGATTAATCATGCCCTTTCTGATAGGCCTGAAGGTGGTGCTATTGCCTGTTACCTACTTAACGTGATGGCAGGTACGGCGGAAGCAGAGCCTCTTCCAGAATGCCGATGGACTATGCAGTTAGTGTTTGCAAAAGACACTTTAGACAGGATGGATCGCACCTCTTTCTTGAGATTGAGGAACACGCTAATGATGAAGGTTAGAGATTATGAATAAAATAACATTCCGGGATGCTTACCCAGTTGTTCACTGGGACAGCGATTATTTCCCCGATGCTAAAAACAGAAAAATCATCTCAGGAAAAAATGTCGCGAAGAAATTGTTTCACTTGCAACGTTTCGCGCAGGGCAGAGTCAACGAAAACGAGTTGGTGAAGATGCTGGCTGTGCGGCTGAATGGTCGCATTGATGATGAACTGAAGGTGACACGTGCCCTACTCACTTCATCGATAAAACGCATCAAGACCGAGGCTCGATTGAACTCGCTTCCAGGGCTGGAACTGGACACGCAAAGTGAAGGTTTCAAAACGTATGAAGTGACTATTGAAAGCCCGGTAAACCCGCGCATAGCCTCTTTTATTCGTCTTTTTGCTCAACTGGATGAAATCAGTGTACAGCTTAAAACGCAGTACATTTCAGGGATGATTACCAAAGACGAATACAAGCGGATTGAAAGGGATGCCGCTAAACCACTCCGCAAGCTGATCCTGGATGTTCACACAATGCTGAAGAATTTCTTCCAGCTTGAACAAGTAAAAAATAATAAATCAGCTGCATGACAACACACAGCACAATGTAATACATATGTATTTCATTGTGCTTTCATCACTTCACTACCTCTGCTATCAAAATCCCCGCTGCCGGCTTCAATTCTGCCATCGTTTTTCGAATGGCCATTAATGTTCATGCAATCAACTTTCACAGCGTTCGCGTGTCAGCTGCGCCACACGATGCAATCATTTATCAGCTGGCCGGTCGCAAAAATGCCATCACCCTACTTCCCGCTGCGGCTGTTACTGCCATAAAAAAACCGGACTCTGTGAGTCCGGCCTATAAATGACGACTAGCGTCTGTTTACTTCAGTGACAGCTGGTAAAGGGTCAACGCACCTTCGTAGTACCCTTCATCGCGGCACAGTAAGCCATGTAACGTTAGCAACTGATGTTGATAACGTTCAGAGCCAGTCAGTTCAAAAAGCTCCTTCAAAACGATAAGAGAAGCCCCGAAACCAACCTGGCATTCATCACAGCTCACAGAGAAGTTGTCTACACGAGCCAGGCAACCACTTCGCCCTACAGGATAGGCAGCAACAGCACCGTTCAAACGGCCTACTCCCCAGTTTGTGACTTGCTTAACGCCAGTTAACTCTTCAACTTTCAGCATGACAGATAAAAGAAAAAGGACAGAAGCGGAGCGATCGTTAATGCTTCTATCGATTTCGTGAACGCATTCAGAGAAGTTGATGATACTGATAGTAGAGATTTGCATAGAGACTCCATTCAGAGAATCTAAGCGCCGTCAGGCGCATAGATTCGCCTGACAAGATAGGTTGAGGTAGTTGCGTTTCAGCCAGTTTTTACGCAATTAATCTGGCCCGGAAATAGTAGCATCTGGCCCGGTAACGTCACACCAAAAATACTCCCCCTCGGTACTGAAACACACCAAAATGTAATACATTTGTATTGCATCTATAAACATAAAACTCTACTATGATTGCAATACATTATCACGAAAGCACAACATGCAATCAAAGAGGCACTATGGCTTATACGCTGCGCACGACAGAAGAAGACGAGAAAATTCTCGAAGAACTGAAAATTCATACAGGTCAGGGGTCAGTGACGAAGGCGCTTCTGTATGCCGCAAAGCATTTCGCTAACTATGAAAAGCGGATGATCAAGGCAGAAAGGAATTTAGACGTGGTTCGGAATTTCGCCCAGCTAATCAACAGGCTGGATGATTAACCCGGATCTATCGTGTAATACACGCGTATTACATATGTAGTACGCGTGTATTATCTTCAGGCCATTTTTCCGGTGGCCTGGTCATTCATCAGAGCACTGTGCAATCCATCCGGGTGACCGGGTGCCAGGCTGACACCAGTAACCCCGTATTGTTTAAGAATCAGATCATAGTCTGCCAGAGTGTGAGAAAAGGCTACTACAGGATCTTCATGAAGATTGCTGTAAATTGGCGGTTCACCATCTGGATCGATAGTCATAAAGAAATGTTTGAGCGGTTCATCCCAGCCAATCAAAATTTCTACAGACTTGCCCTTTATCATTCCAGATAACCAGTGCTGACTCATATCCTTTCTCCTTGCGAAAAATGTAATACAACCGTATTACA
>NZ_JACAPA010000062.1:0-1631 GCF_013385945.1 Pantoea sp. B9002 | reverse complement strand
CCTTCCGGCGCCGTGCCTTCCAGCCGCGGCGTGCGGTCGTTAGTGTAGGCACCTCGGCCCAGCTCCACGCTCGGCGAGGACGGGTCGTTGCCCACGTCGTCAATGATGCGGTCAAAGGTCCCCGCCGGGGCCGTTACGTCCAGCTCTACCACGAAGTCGCTGGTGGTGCCTTCGCTCCCCGCCACGGACGCCTTGATGCGGTACTCGCGCTCGCCGTCGGCCAGCGCCACTGGCATTGACCAGCGGCCATCCGGGCCTGAGATCACGGTGCCAAACGGCACGTCGTCAATAAACACGCTCACCAGCGAGTTTGGCGTCGCGCGGCCGTGCAGCACCGGCGTCACGTCGTTGATCACGCCGCCACTGCCCACTTCCAGCGGATCTGCGTTCGCGTCACCGACCAGATGGGTGATGCTGATTCCCACGCCCGAGGTATCAACGGTGAAGTTCAGCGCCGGGCTTGCCGGACCGGTGTTGCCGGCCAGGTCGGTCACTTCGGCCGTCAGGGTGTGGCTGCCGTTGCTCAGCTCCGGAACCGGGAAGCTCCAGCCGCCGCCCGGCTGCACGATGGCCGTGCCGACGATGTCGCCCGCGCCGTTGCGGATAGTCACGGTGCCGCCGAATTCATTCGAGGTGCCGCGGAAGGTCGGGGTGCTGTCATCGGTGCGCTCGCCGTCGCGGATAGCGCCGGTGCTGCCCACGTCGTCCCACAGCTCGATGCCGACCGGTGCAACCGGCGGCACGGTGTCAATTACGATCTGCCAGTCGCCGGTGGTGCCGCTTTCGTTACCCGCCGCATTTTTCGCCGAGACGTTCAGGTTATAGGTGCCGTCCGCCAGCGCCGCATCCGGGTTCCAGCTCCACTCGCCGTCGGTGACGGTCGCCGAGCCGATGATGTTGCCCGGACCAGGGCCGTTGCGGATGATAATTTCCGTCCCGTCTACGCCGGTGCCTTTCATCAGCGGGGTGCTGTCGTTGGTGTGGTAGCCCGACTGGATCAGCTCAGCGCTGTCACCGTTGTCGTTGTACACGCCGTCAACGCCTGGAACGCCCGGACGGCCGCCTGCGCCGATGGTGAAGTCCAGCGAGTCGGTACGGGCAGATTCGTTACCCGCGGTGTCACGCACGGCAATAGAAATGCTGTAGTCGCCGTTCAGCAGCGGGGCATCAGGGATCCAGCTCCAGGTGCCGTCAGCCAGCACGACAGTGCTGCCGATAGCGCGCTCGCCGTTATAGATAACCACGATGTCACCTTCGTCCAGGGTTGAGCCCTTAAACTCCGGCTGTGCATCGTCGGTGGTGCTGTCGGCGTTGATCCAGCCGGTGCGGTCGCCCTGGTCATCCCAGGCGCCTTCGAACGGACCGTCAGGACCGATTCCCGGACGCGGGTTGGCCGGTGCCACGGTGTCGATTTCAAACACGAACTCGTTGCTTGGCTCGCTGCGGTTGCCTGCGCCATCCTCAACGATAATCACTACGCGGTGCTCACCTTCGCCCAGGTCGGTGACCGGCTCATAGGACCAGGTGCCGCCCGGCTGTACGATGGCCGTGCCTACCAGCGCTGGCGGCGTGGTCGCCTGATCGTAGATATAAACGGTGTCGCCTTCTTCCAGTCCGGCGCCGCGGAACTC
>NZ_JACAPA010000061.1:0-18159 GCF_013385945.1 Pantoea sp. B9002 | reverse complement strand
AAATTCAGTGTGCCACTACAGATCAACATGAACTCTTAACTGGCGAGGTTTGAATAAAGTGATATCAGGGCTATCGCTGAAATGGAAAAGACGCATTTAAGGCTCCGTTTAAAGTATCTCCAGCACTCCTGATAGAGCATTTAGAATAAAATAGATTTCCTCCATATGAACGATCTTTTACCTTAATTTTAAGGCATGCAGAGCGTTTCGGTCTGAAGCTGGATGTGCGAAACGTCAGCTCTTGGCACACAGCGGACTGATGCTTACCCGTCTGATCACGTTCGGTAAAACGCCAATAACACCGAACAGCCCACACTCGCTGGGCTTCTTCCGTTTTGAGCGAGAAGCGGACCTAAAGTCACGCAGGAAACGCCAGTCATATTTATACTTAAACGCTCCAACTCATAGTGTTCGATAACGAGTCAAATGAGGTCCACTTCCCACCATCATTTACTGTCCAGTATTGAAATGGTCTATACAAAATACAGTCTTAGGGTAGTGAGTTTTTCCGTTTTACAGGCGGACCTCAATAATAGCTCCTCAGGTTTCCATTAGTTTTGAAGACAGAAACTCAATAAAGCGCTGGGTCTTGGCCGGCGTAAGTCGCGTTTCGGTGACGGCGTAAATGCTGACGGCTGACCCTTTCCACTCTGGAAGAACGCGCAGGAGCCGGCCGGAAACCAGATCATCGGCGACAATCTTCTCGGGAAGCAGTGCGATACCTTGATGTTTGAGGGCGAGAGTGCGGATCATCCCGACGCTGTTGAGCGTGAACCTGCCGCGAACGGCCACCTCGACCTCTACCTTGTTCATCCTTTGCTGCAAGTTCCAGGTCGAGACCTTCGTCATACAGATGCATTCATGCGCTGCCAGATCCGCCGGTGCAGCAGGTTCGCCTGACGCTTCGATATAACCGGGAGACGCATAGAGTTGGCGCGAATGCCGACCGATAAGGCGAGCGATCAAACCCGACTCTTCCAGTTTGCCCATGCGGATCGCTACATCGAACGGTTCGCTAACCAGATCGACACGCCGCGGAGTCAGGTCGAATTCGAACGTGATGCCGGGATAGTGTCCGGCGAAATCGACGATGATCGGTGCGAGATAAAGCGTGGCGAAATCTACAGGCAGCGAAACCCGCAAGATCCCGCTCGGCTGCTCAAGCATCTCGCCGAGCTGCTCATGCACCAGCCGGGCCTCGTCGACGATATGTTTGCTTCGCGCATAGTAAAGCTGGCCCGCCTCTGTTAGCTCGATCTTGCGCGTTGTGCGATGCAGGAGCCTCAAACCAATCGCCTTTTCCAACTCACTGATCCGGCGTGATAGGGTGGAGTTAGGAATGCCCAGTGCCTCCGCGGCCCTCCGAAAACTCCTGACCCTCGCGACCTCCACGAACAGCGCCATGTCATTCAAATGGTCCATCTTATTGCCCCATATATGAAATACTGATTTCAACTATAGGGTATTTATCCCGAAATCGGAATGGTGGATAGTGGATAGAGACGTCAACGTATGGAGAACTCAAATGAATCCAGTATTCGCACCTGTCCATGTAGGACGCTATACACTGACCAACCGGCTAGTCATGGCGCCCATGACCCGCAGCCGGGCAGCCTTCGACGGTACACCCGGGGAGCTATCCACCGAATATTATGAACAGCGCGCCAGCCTCGGCCTGATCGTGACTGAAGGCACCCAGCCCTCCGATGACGGCCAGGGCTACCTGATGACACCGGGCATCTATGCACCCGAACATGTCGCCGGCTGGCGGAAGATCACATCTGCCGTCCACGACAAGGGCGGAAAAATCTTCATCCAGCTCATGCATGCCGGGCGCATGAACCACCCCGACAACACTCCGCACCATCGCCAGGGCGTGGCACCCTCCGCAATCGCGCCGGGTGCGGGCATGTTTACCATGACAGGGATGCAGGACATCCCCACACCGCGCGCGTTGACGACCGAAGAGGTGCGCCAGACCGTCGCCGATTTCCGCAATGCGGCGCGCTCTGCGATTGAAGCCGGTGCTGATGGTATCGAGATTCATGGCGCTAACGCTTATCTCGTCCAACAGTTCTTCGCGCCAAGCGCCAACACGCGCACGGACGAGTACGGCGGCTCTATCGAGAACCGTGCCCGCTTTGCCATCGAAGTGGCCTCAGCGATTGCCGAGGAAATCGGCGCGGACCGCACTGCGATTCGCCTGTCTCCCGGTACGACGATATGGGGAATTGATGAAGGTTCGGAAGGGTCGGAGCTCTATCGTTACCTCGTTGCCGAACTCGACAAGCTCGGTCTTGCCTATCTGCACATCATGCACCAGGGCAACGAAGCGCTGCTCACTGATATCCGCCAGCTCTGGCATCAATCATTGATCGTCAATCGCCCTGGTCGTCCGCGTGAGCAGATTGGCACCGATGTGGCGTCGGGACTGGCCGATCTGGAAGCCTATGGTCAGCTAGTCCTGGCCAATCCTGACTTCGTCGCGCGACTTAAGACGAACGCGGGGATGAACGCTGCGGACCCCAAAACATACTACGGCGGCACAGCAGAGGGCTATACCGACTACCCTGCCCTCAACCTCTGAACCCTACCCGCTCATGAAAGGATATTAGATAATGGCTCAATCACCGCAACTTGCGACCGTCGCGGATACCCTCACGCCGGCGAGAAAGAAAGTCCTGGTCGTCGGCGCAACAGGTTTCCTCGGCGCAAAGATTCTGCACAACCTCGCGCTTGAGAAAAGCGCGGCCGTCGTTGCCATGTCGCGAAAGGGCGCCCCCTCAGGTGGGGACGCCGACATCGAATGGGTTCGCGGCGATATGATGGATCCGGCGTCGCTGGATCGGGCATTGCAGGGCGTTGACGTCGTCGTCAGCTCGGCAAACAGTTACATGAAGGGCAGCCTCGATACCGACTTTCAGGGCAACAAAAACCTCATCGAGGCCGCCGCGCGGGCGAAAGTGAGCAGATTTGTTTTTCTCAGCATCGTGAGTTGCAAAGCCGCGTCCGCTGTGCCTCATTTCCACGCCAAGAAAGTGGCTGAAGATCTGATCAAAAAGTCCGGCGTGCCATACGTCTTTGTCCGGGCACCCTCGTTTCTCGACCAGAGCACAGACTTTATCGCAAAGGCCGTGAAAGGTGGGAAATTCCAGGGGATGGGCGACAAGACCACAAGGTGGTCCTACGTGCTGACGGATGACCTTGCCTCCTATCTTACGAAGGCGGCGATCTATCCTGGCGCCGAAATCGTCAACCAGACGATCGATGTTGGCTGGAGTGACGGTCCTAAAAACCAGCAGGAGCTGGCCGATATCATCTCTGATGTCATCAATAAACGTCTGAAGATCCAGATCATTCCCTGGTGGATGATTCGGGTGGCCGCACGGCCGGTCAAGCTGTTTTCCGAACTCGGGTATGATCTGATCCAGATGTTCCTGTTCTTCAGAACGGGGCTCTATGTCTCGGACATCTCCAGGCACGAGGACTTCTTCGGACCCGCTCCGACAGCGCGCGATGCGATCACACGATGGGCACGAAATCAGCAGCTTATTCCCTAAGACGTAGGGATGGGGTGGCAATGCAATGATGACGCGACGTTGCGCCATCATTTGAGAAAAACGGCACGCGATAGCGGGACCGCCCTCAGCGGCGGCGTCTCGCTAGGAGGAGACAGGTATGAACCATTCACCAACCCCTGACAGGGGCAATACTAACGAACAGCAGGCCAAGGGCCGTGCCTTAAGGCTGCACGCTTACGGCGGACCTGAAGCTCTCAAGGTTGATCACGTTTCCTCACCCGAGCCGGGACCGGGCGAGGTATTGGTATCGATCAAGGCCGCCGCGGTAAACGGCATCGACTGGAAAATCCGTGAAGGCCACCTGCGCGAGCGCTTCAAGCTCACCCTGCCTGCGACGCTTGGCATTGAAATGGCTGGCGTCGTGATTCGAACTGGCCACGACGTCACGAACGTGAAGCCAGGGGATCGTGTTATGGCGGCCCTCGGTGGCGTCGGAGCCTACACCGACTTTCTGGTCATTGATGCCGAGAAGCTCGTCCTGACGCCGGCAGGGCTGTCCGACGTCCAGGCTGCCGCCATTCCTGTAGCTGCAATGACGGCCTGGCATGTCATTCAGGCAGCGGATTTCGATCTGTCTGGAAAGCGAGTGTTGATTCAGGGCGCGGCTGGCGGTGTGGGTGGCTTTGCGGTTCAGTTCGCGAAGATGGCCGGTGCAACTGTCCATGCTACGGCATCGACCACTAGCCTTCAGCATGTGCAAGCTCTGGGTGCAGATGATGTTACAGATTATCGCCAGCAAACCCTGGAAAATCTTGCAGACCAGATCGACCTGGTGGTCGATCTGGTCGGAGGCAAGGCTCTGGACCCGTGCTGGGACCTGCTGGCACCAGGCGGACTTTTGGTAAGCATTGCTGCTCCGGACGTAATCGCTCGCGCACCGCTAGGCCGCCGTGGCGTCTTTTTGTCTAACAAGCCGGACACTGCACGCCTGGCCTCAATTGCTCAGCAGGTCGCCGCAGGCACATTGCGTTCAACAATTGCAGAGGTGATTAGTCTCGGCGATTTGCCCCTAGCGATTGAGCGCAACCGTACCGGCCATCCACCGGGTAAGATCGTTGCGGACCTTACCCTCAAATGAGGCGAAAAGGAGGATGCTTCACAACGACTGGTCATTACGAATGAATTAACAGGGAGGTATTGGCCTGCTCTCCGCAGATTAGTACATTCCGATGTTAGCAACGTCCGCTGTTGGCACGAAGCGGACTAACTGGATTTAAAGTCCGCTATGAGCGAGAAGCATAAGTCGCTGCTGCGTGAGCTGGAACAGGGCTTTGGTGGTGCGGCGGCCGAGAAGAATAGTCCGCATTAAAAAAGCTTTCTCCATTGTGTCATAAAGTTCTTCGACGATTTGACTCGCTAAGCGGAAACGCTGCGGTAAACATAAAAAGCCCCTGCTGTGCAGGGGCTTTTTTTATTGCTGTACTATTCTGCAAAACGTATCCGTCAGGCGTACTTAAAAATTTTTCTCATGTTTCCGCTTTCGTTGTCGATAACCTGATTGCTGGCTAAGTGATGATTTCACTCAGCATTTATTTTTTCATTTCAGGCGATAAGGATATTTATGAACAAGCTTTGTGTTGCGGCGTTGTTGGCTCTGAGTTTAACCGGCTGTGCGCAGCAGACTTTCGTAATGAAACAGAATCAAGTTGGCGCGGCAACGAAAACCACCAGCCAGCCGTTCTTTGTTTCAGGAATCGGTCAGCGTAAGACAATTGATGCGGCGCAGGTGTGCGGCGGCCAGGAAAAAGTTAACCGGGTTGAAGTGCAGCAGACGTTTGTTAATGGCTTACTGAGCGTAGTGACGTTTGGTATCTACACGCCACGTGAAGCGCGCGTTTATTGCGCCATCTGATAATGCCTCAGGCCGGTTCGCCGGCCTAATCCTGCGCCTGTTTTAGTATATTATAACTATTAAATTCTGCTGTCGCACCACTGCGCGGCTTGCCTGCTGACGACGTTACCCAAAACGACTTCAGGCAATGTCGTCCAGCCAGGTAAAAGCAGTGATAAGGTGTTGAGGCATGTCAGTCGGCTTTGAGCGATTAGCGGATGTTAGCCTCACACGCAATCAGTTTATAGGAAGAACCCTAGAAGTGAATGGTTCGGATTAAAGGGATACTTACAAGCTAGAGCAGTGGGCAGACTGAGTCACTGCACGGGCTAAACGCATACGATGGGATTAACGTACGCGTTGAACATCAACAGACTCGTTGTCGTCAATGTTAATCATCTTATCTTCATCATCATTTATCACTACATCAGACAACTCTAACCACAACTGACTTGTGATGGTATCGTATCCAGCAACCTGCCATACAGACCCATCATCCAGAATAAGCACTTCACCATTTGCATCGTTACTTCTTATGTAATGCTGCTCTGCTGCATTTGCAGTAGAAAAAAAGACAATAAATAATATGAAAAGTATTTTTTTCATTTAATAACCTCCTGGTCGTGAATCAGCAGATCTCAAACCACACCTAGAACCATCAGCTGCAATATCATCATCATGCTGACAGTTACCAGAATAGTTATTTTGCTTACGAGGCGAGTAGGATGAACCGCCACCACCAGACTGTGCTGCCGCAACAACACCCAAGATAAGTAGTGGCGCACCAATAACAAGCCCTGTTGTTCTCCAGAAGCTGATTTTCTCGCTTCCATCAGCATTATGGATAATCTGACCCTGATCATCACGCGCAGCACAGCCTGTCATTACCAGACATAACGCTAAAATCGTAGTTTTTCTCATGGCTTTCAAATGGAGATAGAATTTGCAAGCAGGTTAAAGGAAGCATGAAAAATACTTTTGATCACAATCATATTTTTTTGAATTTTAAAAAATGTGAAACATGAGTATTTACCATACATCCTCATTTCATGCACCGCATGAAAAATGCTCATTCGCATTCTGCCGCGTGCGCCGTAAAAGACGCCCTAAACCCGGGCTGAAACCACCAAACGCACCTGATCAATTTTGAACAGTTGCATGACTATGCATGAAAGCGAGTTGAGGGGGATTTCACTGCATCCCGGCGAAAGTTCACAACAAGTTGACGCTAAGGGGGGATAGATATCTAGAGCGCTGGTAGCAAAAAGCAGTATCAGGGTAATAGCTGATAAATTATCAATAGCCCCTCAACAATTGATGTACGTATTCTGCTTGAAATGTCCGCTTCACGCCCTGAGACATTCGACAAGCTTTCTACGGCATTAGTAAGGGCGATTTTCGCGCTTCCAGTGCCAGCAAATATTTCGCTTCGTCATAACGGGTTCTGGTCTTCCAGCAGCGGTAAATAATCCTTATCCATTTGAATGCCAGAGCTCGGATCGCTGATTGATGAGATTTTCCTTTTTCTCGCATCCCCTGATAATACAGCTTGGCCCAGTATGATGAGTTAACCGTCTTGGCAGCCCATTCGACAAAGGTTTGCCTGACGAACTTGGCACACTGCCATCGCCAGTGAACCCAGGATTTCTGGCCACTCCGTTCAGTCACCGGGGCAATACCTGCGTAGTTTTGAATTTACTCAGCGCTGTTGAAGCGGTCGCGGTTATCACCCAGTGCGGCAAGCATACGTGGGCCCATACACGGCCCCATGCCCGGTAGTGATTTGAACAGCTCTGCATCCGGAAGCGTATCGAATAACGATTCGATTCGTTCGTCGTAGGTTCTGATAAGTTCACTTACAAGTTTGATTTGTGATGCAAGAGCTGTTGCCATTAGCGCGTTCGCCTCGATAACACTTTTATCAGTGGTCAGGGGAATCGCGTTGGCAATGCTTGTAACCCGCTGTTCTGTATACGCAACAGCGGGACCACCTCTTGCGTTCATAAAATGACGGACGGTATCACTCCGGGCACGTTTGAGCTGTTGCAGGCTTGGCCAGCGGATTATGAGCTCACAGAACAATGAACTGTCCCGATGCGAGAACCATTCCAGGGGTTGAGGATAATACTGCTTAAGCGTGTTAATGAGCCGATTAACGAAGCGGCGTTTGTCTTCTACCAGCAGCCTACGCTGCTCGACTAGTTGTAGAAGTAAACGGATATCAGCATTGTCGGGTTCGATGGCTTTAATCTTTTGGGGATAGCGTAGCATCAGATCTAACGCCAACTCGGCATCCTGAGGATCATCCTTCGCACCACTTGGCCAGAAGGTCTGCCGATAGCGGGCCAATGATAACGAGTGTACAGGAAAGACGGTAACAAATGGGTACTTCTGGAGAGCATACACGAGCGGGCCTTTCTTCAGTTCAAGGGCGACAGCGATCCGGCCTTTAACCTTCAGGTGCAACTCATTGAGCCAGGTATCAAGTGCTTCCGGCGTATGGTTAATCACATGGAATGTGCGCTTACCGTTTTTAAACTGAACGCAGACATCGTGTTTTTTATCCGCCCAGTCCAGACCAACATGAGCAGCAAACTGATCTATAGCAGTCATCACCAACTCCTTTTTACGGGGGATTGGTATGCATTCCACGCTCTTCGAAAGAAATATAGTCAGCAGTTTCTCTGCATGCCCTGAGTATTCGTTAGCGAACGTGGAGCACTTACTGGTTCGAAAGAAAAGCGGCAATCATCAAATTACATGATTTTGGCACAATATTCGTAACCAGTAAGCGCATACCCTGAATCAGTTAAAAGTGTAACTCTCAGGGTTCGAATGACTATATCTGGCACAGGGCGGACATGCGCGCGTAGCAAGGTCTGCTATGAGCTGTGAGTTCAACGGGTCGATGCAACGCTATCCTTATCCATATCCTGCCAGTGCAGCGATAGATACACTGGCAGGGCCCTCTGCTCACAGGCCGTGATGTTCTTATTATCGCCTTAACGCAATTTTTCCAGCAGCTGCTCTGCGCCTTTGTCCACTCCGGTCTCTGCCGCGCTCATTGAGCCAAACGTTGCACCCACGTTCATGGCGTTAGGATACTGCTCCGCCACGTAGGCCAGCAGCAGCTCGCCGGTCGCGGCATCTTTTACCTCCACGGCATAGTTAACGTACCCGCTCATCAGGCCGCGGCCGCCGCGCACTGACTGAACGATGTTATAAGGTCCGCCGGCGAGGTCGAATTTTGTGAAGGTGCCCACAACCTGAGGCGTGGTGTCCGCTCCGGTGAGCGTCAGCTTAAGACGGAGGCAAGGGGCTCTTCCGGCATGGGTATTAACAGTAAACTTCTCCGCCAGCACTTCGGTAAACTTCTTCTGCATGTAGTCTGCCAGATTGCGCCTGTCCTCCTGAGGCAGGTCGTTAAACTGCGCGTCGCTGCCGCCGTAGATTTCGACGGGGTTGATGATAATGCTCCGGTATTTACTCCAGTCAACCGGAGTGGTGTAGCGGAAAGGGATGCGGTCGCTGTCCTCAGTCGTATTGGGGGTCATCCGGGATGTGGTTTCAATGCCGGAATATTTTACCGGGGAGGTGGATGAACATCCCGCGGTGGCAACGACGGCGGTCAGGATCAGCGCGCGGGACAGGTTTCTGAAAAGACGGGCCATGAATATTTCTCCGGTTACTTTTTTATATAATGAACTGTACGGTATAGTTAATATGGATTATCATGACCCTGTCAAGAAAATGTTTCAGTTCGTGTCCGTAAATTTCAGCTCAGGAGCGCGGCATGTTTTCCATTTACCCGGGATTTCCAGCGACAGGCTTCACAAACGAGACCTGTCCTCAGCAGGTGATTTCCCGGGCGCAGAGGGAAGACGCGCCCGCATTCGTAATTCAGGGGAAAACAGAAGGTGCTGTTTTTACCTGGAGTCTGCCGCTCCGCTATTCCGGCTTTACGGTCCGGCGGAGGCTGATAAGAATGATGCTGACGCTGCAGCAATGCGGTGAAGCCGGAAGCCAGCGCCGCCGGGAGGCTTTTACGCCGGCGGCTGACTATGTCCGGAGCGTCATTGATACGGCAATGCTCCGCGGAGAGTTGCGCTGCCGGCCCTCCGGCGAAATGGCACACGCCTACCTGATGCTGACCTGGGAGTTACGGAGCGTTATGCCCGGTGTTCAGCTGGATAAAGCGCTGCTGCGCAAAGAGGTCCGGCGAAGAACCGCTGATTTTCTGAGCCGATATGGGACGGAGGCACGGGTATGAAGGTATTACTGCTCAGGGCCATTCTGGCGCTTGTCTTTATTGCCGGCGGCATTCTGAGCGCGTCTGATGCCGGATTTGCCTGATGGAAGGCTGGCTGGTGACGGAGTCGCTGGGAAATACGCCGCCGCGTCAGTGGATTGTGTATGGCTTCATGCTGACCGCCCTGACGTACGCCCTGCTAAGAACCGCCGGCAACCTCAGGGAGATGTACCGCCTGCGCCGGCTCGGGAAGCGACGAGCCAGGTACTATGCCCTCAGGGTGTGGGGGACCTCATCAGGACCGCTGCAGGTAGTCCTCGTGGCGGAATGCCTTGTCACTGACGCGCTGTGTGCGCTGCTTCTGCGGGCGCTCCACGACGTCACCTTCTGGTGAGAACAGCTTTGGCTGGATCAGTTTATACGTAAGCGTAAGCCATAGCGCTACAACGGTAACTTTAAAGAGGGCCTCAACGTGATTGAGAAACTGTCAGAGATTAACGGGAATGTCTCCTGGATGGACTGGAGCATGATAAGCATCCTGATTTTATTTGGCACCCTGGTCATAACCGTCATGATTATGTGGTGGCGCGTCATCAGTAACATTGCTGAAGTCGTCCACATCCGGCGCATTAAGGCCCGCCGTGAACGGAAATATGCCGAAGGTGCCTGGGGTGTTCGCCAGAACTCGCTGATGACGCTGCTTATTGCTGAGACCCTGGTAGCTCTGGCCATCAGTGTCCTGATTGTCCTCATGCTGAAAGGGGCGTCATTCTGATTCCGCTCAGGCGGCGTGGGTGAAAGGCCCGCCGGAGGGCGGGCTGGAGAGATTCAGATGTGGCTGCCGATGGAAAGACACCCGGAAAGCATCAGCACGGCCATACCGGTCACGAGACTGTAAACAAAACGCATGTCAGATCCTCAGAATAAAGAAACGCAGCCGCTCAGCACAAGCGACCCCACGGCAACAGCGGCCACCACTAAAAAACGATTAAGCATTAACGCACCTCTCCCATATATAAACTGTACGTACCAGTTTATATATGAATTAAAAACAGTCAAGTGGATATACTGAATCTTCAGGGCGGAGGTTGCCCTGTCAGCGCAGTGACGCGCCAGCCAGGAAAACGTCTACGGCACTTTGCACCATAGCGACGATATCCCCACGTGTGTAAACCGGCATATCGTGCCGGAGAAAGAGCTCATCCGCTTCGGCCTTCACCAGCGCAGAAAACTGTTTCGCACGCAGGTCGGGGCGTGCAGGCTGCAGGTCACCAGCTTCAATATGCTGCTCCATCAGCGCCGACAGGGCGTTCATGCTTTCCCGGACGCCGGACTCGTAGAAAATATCGCCAATGCCGGAATGCCCCGCCTCGCCGATGACCATGCGGTAGAGCTGAAGCCCCTTCCAGTCCGACGTCATGGCGCCCAGCATGCCTTCACCAAATCGCTGCAGCTTCTCAGGCAGGGGGAGATGACGGCTGTCCTGACTGTAAAGATCGTCCGCAGCGCGCGTCAGAAAGTTGGTGCCGTAGGCCCTGACGACGGCGTCAAGAAGGCTTTCCTTGGAACTGAAGTAGTTATAGAGCGTGGCCTTGGAGCACTCTGCCGTTCTGGCCACTCCTTCCATTGAGGCTCGTTCGTACCCCTGCTCGAGAAAGACTGTCGTTGCAGCATTCAGGATGTCAGTTCGTTTCTTTTCAGTCAGTGTTCGCATGTGGTTTCTCCCTGTAAACAAGCCAATATTAACAGAACCACCCGGTTCATTAAAGGCGCGCATTTTTCGTTTCAGTATCCAGATTGCTGACTTTGAACAGCTGCCTCAAAGTTAAAGGAATGCAGACTTAGCATCGTCTGCTTCTGGCACCAAGCTGACGTAGGTATCAAACATTCAACGAACTTCTATCTGTCGATAAACAGCGATACGTCCGTCAGCACGATATGTCTGCATTTAGTTACAGCTGAAATGAAAGGGCAGGTGCGTCAATTTCTTTAATCAGATCTTCGCCCTGATTTCTGCGGCTGCCAACCTTTATCGAAACGGGATGCCATATAAAATCACTTTCCGGCAGAGCAGCTTCTTTGGCAATTTCCTCCGCACGTTCCGTTGAAGTGTCTTCACTCAGCCATTCGCTCACGGCTGACGTCTTCAGCACCAGCGGTCTGCGATCGTGGATGTCAACCATGCCTTTGTTGCTGGCAGCAGTGACTATCACAAAGCCTTCTTTCCCGTGAGGGTCGTCATAGGGGGTTTTGCCGATCGCCGCGAAGAAGAGCGGTTCATGGATTTTCTGGTAAATAAAGTAAGGCTGCTTTTTGTCACCGCTTCGCTGCCACTCCTACCAGCCGTCTGAAAACACCGCGGCGCGGCCGTGGTTCCAAAGCGGTTTAAACATGCGGCTCGATGCAGCGGCTGTTTATACCACCATTCAGGGCCATAACCCCAGTACACAGGATCGAGTTTTAGCTCGCCATCACGCTGGTCCAGCAACAGCACACTGGTGCCGGGTGCGACGTTGTATCGCCCGATGGGTTCCGGGTCGTGAACATAGTCGCTGTCGGCGATGCCGAGCTCATCAAAGTAAACATCCCGGCTCTGGTACTGCGCAAATCGTCCGCACATAGCTTGTTCCTCCTCCTTAAGGATAGCGGCTTCTGCAGTGGCGTCCTCATGTCGTTAATCAGGATGAACTGTCCTTCACTTATGGCCCCCTCCGGCTCCCCGGTTGGCCGGGTCGTCAGCCTGACTGCGCTAACCGGCAACGCCGGCAAGCTTCGCCGAACCGCCACAGGCGGCGTTTCGGGCCTGCGGCTTGAGTCTGATGGCAATTTCCACACCTGTAGCTGGCTGACCGCCAGCGCGTTCACTGGCCACATACTGACGAGGCCGCTGAGGACCGGATCGGCGATACGTCGTGCCGTCCGGGGCTGTGTCCTGTTCATCGCCTTCTTTTCTGTTTCGTTCCCCGACGTCCTCTGCCTTGCTGAAACCTGGCACACGGGCGTCCTCACGCAAGGGGCGCTCACTAAACGGCTACTCCCGGTCCCTCCGGGCTGCGGCCTTGCCGTTTACCCCTGCGTTCTGCCTGGTTCCCGCGCGCCGGTTATGCGCTTACGGCTACGGAATTCGGAGAAACATCACATGAAACTGAACGGGAGAAACAACATGTCACAGCAAAACGTCAACACCTCGGCTCCAGAATCTGAAGAATCATCACTGGAAAATGTCACGGATAACGTGCGCTTTTTCAGTCGACTTCACGTGCGCGATACGCAGGGTAATTACGTGATGGCAACGGACACCCAGATCCTGGCCGAAGCGGTGCTGGCGATTGACTATCGTTATCCCACGGGCACCACCTTTGACTCATCTTCAGTGGCTGGTGAGTTTTTTGGGGCAAAGCTTGCGGGGCGTGACCGTGAGGTGTTTGCTGTGGCGTTTCTGAATAACCAGCATCAGTTGCTTGCCTATGAAGAGATATTTGAAGGATCCATTGCGAGTGTTGAAGTCCATCCTCGTGAGGTCGTTCGTCGGGCGCTTCAGCTGAATGCCGCCGCCGTCATTCTGAGCCACAATCACCCGTCCTTCACGCCGGAGCCATCCGGAGCAGACATCGCTATTACGGGACGTCTCAAGACTGCACTTGAGTTAGTGGCGGTAAGGGTTATCGATCATATTATTGTGGCAGGTAACGAGACGGTATCACTGGCGGAGCGTGGACACCTTAAAGGCTGAGTCATCGTAGGTACATTCCAGCAGGGCGGGGGCCACTCCGCCTTCTTTTGGCGCGCTGAACGGCGTGCGGCACTACGTGCCGGGGAGAGCCGGTGCTGACGCACCGGTCATTCCCCTTCGCTTGTGCTTTTTCTTCCGGGAAAGTGTTCTTACTCTATTTTATCTATGCAGCCTGTGGCTGTTTAACTCTCTGAGGGAAGATATCTGCTTATCGGGTATTCAGTCACTTAAAGGCTAACGCATTAACAGCCTGATGGCCCCCTCCGGCTCCCTGGTAAACCAGGTCGTCAGCCCGACTGCGCTAACCGGCTGGCCGGCAAGCTTCGCCGAATCGCAACGAATGCGTTTCGGGCCTGCGGCTTGGGTCTGATGGCTAATTCAATAAGCAATGCCAAAAGGTTAATGCTTTTTTTTCATCCGAGTTATTGGAGGATTTATGGCAAAACAAATGGCAGATGTGAGCGAACAGCAGACATGAAGTAAATCATTGACGAGCCCGGCGGACAAATGGTTGTGTTGTGCAACTAATCTATCGGGTTAAGCTAATGACTTCAGAACTACAGACCATAAAAACATACGCGCGGCTTCACGTTTAATGGTGCGTGAATTGGGTTTCATGAACCAAAATCTAGCTGCAACTAATTATCCTCCCTCAGCTGTGCACTCTATGCTTGAAGTTGAAACTCATGGAGCAATGACAGCCGCTCAACTGGTACAGATTTTGGGGCTGGAGAAGTCCAGCATCAGTCGTATGCTCGCTAAACTTGTCGAGGCTGGAGAACTTGAAGAAACCCCTTCCGAAGACGATGCCAAGACGAAGCTACTAAGACTTACCGATAAGGGCAGAGAGACAGTACAGAGCATAAACACTTACGCTGACCAACGCGTATCCGCAGCACTCGCCAAACTCGATCCGTTTACCCAAAAGGCCGTATTAAAGCACCTTTCTTCATATGCCTTTGCGTTAAAAGCCTGTCGCGTAAACTCTGCTGGTGAAGTGCAAAACAGCTTCAAAATAGTCTCGGGTTATCATGCAGGGATGATTGGCCGCATTACTGAAATGCATGGCAGCTATTACGCCAGAGAGTATGACTTCGGTAATTTTTTTGAAGCGAAGGTTGCCGCAGGTCTTGCTGATTTTTCGGCGCGAGTAGATAAGCCATGTAATCAGATCTGGTTGGCGATGGTGAACGAGCGCATAGTCGGCTCAGTTGCTATTGACGGTGAGGATCTGGGAGATAATGAGGCACATCTGCGCTGGTTCATCCTTGATGATGGCTGTCGTGGCAGTGGTCTGGGCAGAAAACTCATTGCAGAAGCAATGCGTTTTTGTGATGAGCAGAAGTTCGCATCAGTACAATTATGGACGTTTAATAAGCTTATCGCAGCAAGACGATTGTACGAATCATTCGGATTTGAATTGTCGAAAGAGTGGGAAGGCGATCAGTGGGGCAGTACTATTACTGAGCAACAATTCACTCGAAAAATTCTCTAAATATAATTAACCACTTATTTTTTTGGGCATGATGTTTTTGGAGAAATTACTTCGACCAGTCATCTATTGCTCATTGGTGATGTCCATTTCTGCCACTAGTTAGACATTAATCATCACATTTCTTTTTAAGAAGAGATAGATATAAATAACATGATTTAGGGATGGGGTAATTTCATTTAAAAAATCATGATATGTGTTACAGGTGTTGAAATATGAAAGTTTATGGTTTGCGAAATACAGAGCAGAACGTCAAAGGCAAGCAAGTAGAGATTAATCGAAAATTTGATTTTGATCATGTCACCTTGCATTATTATTAAACGGATTTTTAAACTGTAAGATTATGAATAGATCTTGATTTTTTCTCGCAGAGCGCTGTTAGTAGACCCAACCCATGACAACGCTTTCATTTTTGATATATTGTTAGATCTTATTGAAGATGAGCTATAATATTTTCGGTAAAGTCTTAGTCGATTTATCATTCTTAGGTTTATTGTAAGCTAAAAGCGAATTTCGTCTGCTCTTAACTCTGCTGCGAGCGTGGGAGATTACGTCTAGCCATTTCGGGTCGGCCATATTAGTGATGTATTGTTCTAAAGCGGTCAACATAGCTGACCATATTGTGAGCTGATAATCTTTATCGTTTATAAGAGAATCCCGCATCGATTGTATAATATTATCTACTTGTAATTTAATTTCCAATAAAGATGTTCCTGCTTGATGCTCTGCGGCTAATCGCCTAATTTTTCTAACGTGACTATTTATGTTGATTTCATTCATGATGAGTAACTCTCTGCGTGAATGCTAATATGTAAATCTTTCCTCATAAAACTTATTGACGAAGAGGTGGTGAGGTTATGTTGGCAGCGTTTCCTTCTATCTAGATTAGACTGGCACTGATAGAATGGGAAGTGAATACTGTAGAATTTTTTCTTCACAAGACTGCTTTAAAATAAACGAAGCGGTTTCATTTATCCCGTTTGCATTATAACTGTTCGTCTCACAGTGATCATAAGAAATAAATGCGTGCTTTATATTAATTCTCGTATAAATTGACCCGGCGGAACACTCCGCACGTAACGAATGATGCTTTGCATCGCCTCTGGAAGCGTAAGGGATTTCCACTTTCAGGGGTAATTTTTTACCAGGCAGTGGGCTTCTTATCGACGCTGTAATCCTTCATTATGCTGAAAATCAAAGAGAAAGATGCAAAACACTAACTTAAGTAACTTCATGTAAGATCATGATTTATAGTGTCTTAATTTATTGGGTATTAAATATTTCCTAAATGGAGGATGCAAAGCTGTACAAAGTAACTAACTCTGTATAAGTTTGTGTCACTTTTCTGATTTTATTAACGACATTCGAGGTTAATTCATGCAGCAATCCGTTGGCATACCTAACTCAGTAAGTGACATTGCAGCCTACTTTAGCCGTGCATCTCTTCCTTCTCAGCAGGAAACGCTGGGTAGCATAGTGGTAGAAATACTTCGTTCAGGACGCAATCTGAACCGAAAAGCGATCTGCACAAAACTTGTATCACGACTTGAGCTTGCATCCTCGCCTGAAGAAGAACATCACTATCATCAACTGATAGCGCTCCTTTTTGCTCGGGGCTGAATTGCCTCATGGCCCAATCAGGGCAGAGAGTCTTATGAATAATAGCGATGAAGAACAACTTAGTGACATTCTCATCGGCGAGGCGGTATTTTCGTTGCTTCGCGAAAAAGTCGGGATTTCCCGAAAGGCGATTCTGATAAAGCTTCAGAATATGCTCAAGTCAGAACAGGATCCCGAGCGAGTCAGTACAATATTACGGGCTATTCAAAACGTGAAGTCTGAAAAGACGCAGAGTGAATCAAGCCGAATTGACGGTTGTAAAAGTGCAGCAACGTTATCCATCGAAAGTTATGATCACGATAATACAACCCGACACTGATCACGGCTAATCGGTAAAGAACTGGAAATCATTACGTAAACTAACCGCATAAGGAAAATGTATGCAGCAAAATATTACCGAATCAGATCTTCAGTCGTACCTGGAAAGTACAGGGGACCAGTTTACCTCAGAAAAAGAAGTGATTGGCATCATAGTTAAATCACTCATAGCTGAAAAAGGGCGCGTAACGAATAAGGCAATCATTTTGCGCCTTATTGAAGAACTCGAAAGCACAACTGACATTGAGCAACTCGATGTGCTTCGTAATTGTCTTGAAATTGTGGTAGGACAAACGGCTGACGATGAGGGTTAAACCGCTCCGGAAACTGGAGGGAATTTGAAATCTGATAACTTCGCCAGTTGTTTGCTGGTGTGATACCGAATAAAACTGGTGTGAGATTTTCACAGTTATGTCACCAAAAGACCATTACCTACAAAAGTTTTTTATCCAAAATTTAACTAAAACTTTTTTAACAAATAAATGCGTTTATATGGAGAGTGTCATCCCTGACAGTTTCTCCGGCCGGTACCCGTTTTCACGTTACCGCTGAGGTTATTCGCTTCGTCGTTTCCCGGCCGGAGCCGGATTACTTCCTAAGGCATCATTTTTTTAATAGTTAATTCAGATCTCGGTTCAGGCCTATAAGGGTCTGCAGATACGGTACCTGCTTTTCGGCGACCTCGTCTGATTGCAAACTCTTCAGCCATTCTCTGGCATTAAAGATATGCTTCAACCTGACGCTATCAGTCTCCGATTTTGCCATGTAGCCAAGTTGAGTGAACAATGAGCCAATGCTAATCTCTTTTTCACCCAACGCTAGGCTAAATGCCGCTTCGCCAATAATGGCATGGCCTTTCTCGTTCTTTTGAAATAACACAGAATTTCCTCCATTAGTACGAATTATAATAACCTCATGTATTACTATAGACCCTGAGCATTGACTTGCACTCCATTTAATCCGAAAAGTAAATGGGCGTTCATATCGGATGTGCTTCCAGGAATTATCCGGATTTTCTCAGCAATGAATATTTAAAAAGAGTGAGAGATTGCGAGCTATCAGGGCCTATTAATAGCGAAAAGTGGATATAAGAATTATCAAGACATGGCAGTTGTGCCACATTAAAAATAACAATTTCTGGCCGCCCCCCGCATACGCCTTAATCTCGATACTGCGGCGGAACGGTTTGTTCCGGCACCTGTTTCTGTCGATTTACTTAAAAGTGGTCTGATGATTTTGACGCACCTTCATGGTTATGCCCTCAAAACTACTGTCTGCAGTTCAGCAAACAGATTTTTTAAATGTCCGCTTCTGGCTGTGAGTTCAACGGGTCGA
>NZ_JACAPA010000060.1:0-25698 GCF_013385945.1 Pantoea sp. B9002 | reverse complement strand
TTCGGAGTCAAACACTTTTTTTCAGCGTTTTCATCCGGCGGGATGAATTTCTTCACTCCCTGCTGAGCCGTCCGCGTTGCCGCTTTGCCGTCTCAGTGGTGGCGCATTATAGGGATCCGAATTTTTTGCACAACCCCTTTTTTCGATCTTTTTAATCGACTGGCGAGTTTTCACTCTTTTCGCTGCGATCGCGAGCGATCCGCTCAAAAATCATCTTGTTTATCCGCCTTTTAAGCCGCAGGCTTGGGTAAAAACGTAAAGGAGAAGATCATGTCTATAGCCCTACGACCTTATAAGAACCATTTTCCGCAACAAGGCGATCGCGTGATGATCGATAGCAGCAGCGTGGTGGTGGGTGAAGTACAACTCGCCGATGACGTAAGCATCTGGCCGCTGGTTGCGATTCGCGGTGACGTCAATAAAGTGGTGATAGGTAAAAGAAGCAATATTCAGGATGGCAGCGTTCTGCACGTCACTCACAAGTCCACCAGCAATCCGGAAGGTTATCCGCTGATTGTTGGCGAAGATGTCACGGTAGGGCATAAAGCGATGCTGCACGGCTGTACTATCGGCAATCGCGTACTGGTTGGTATGGGATCCATTCTGCTGGACGGCGTGGTCGTTGAAGATGATGTGATGATTGGCGCTGGCAGTTTGGTGCCGCCAGGTAAACGACTGGAGAGTGGCTACCTGTATTTAGGCAGCCCGGTGAAGCAGGTCCGCCCACTCAGTGAAGCGGAAATCGCCGGGCTGCTTTACTCATCTAACAACTATGTTGGTTGGAAGAATGAATATCTCGATCAGGAAAGCCAACCTCATCCCTGATCGCCAACCTTATCCCTGCTGCATCGACTGCTTTAGTTTGGCAATCACTGGCGTGATCTCTGGCATCACGCCATGCCATAAATGGAAAGCGTGAGCGGCTTGACCCACTAACATACCAACGCCATCCGCCAGCTGCTGCGCGCCCTGCTGCTGGCACCACAGCAAGAATGGCGTCAAACCTGGTTGATAAAACATGTCGTAGCACCGCGTTTGCGCATGAATTAGCGATGTGGCCAACGCCGGAACTTTGCCATCAACACCGCTTGAGGTCGCATTAATGATCAGATTAAATTGCTGATCCGCTAATTGCTCAAAGCTGGCCGCTTTAATATCCCCGCTGTGCTGGAAAATCTCTGCCAACTGCTCGGCGCGCGCCACGGTGCGATTCACCACCACCAGTGAACATCCGAATGAAAGCAGTGGCAGGATCACGCCACGCGCAGCACCACCGGCGCCCACCAGCAGAACTCGATCGCCTGGATGGATCATCTGCAGTCGTTCCAAATCGCTGAGCAAGCCGATTCCATCGGTGTTATCGCCGAAGATCTTGCCCTGTGCATCTTTCTTTAACGTATTAACCGCACCGGACAATGCCGCACGCTCGCTGAGCTCATCGGCAAATTCCCACGCCTGCTCTTTGAAAGGCAGCGTGACATTGGCTCCTTTACCGCCATGCGCAAAGAAGTCCGCGATCGACTGAGGAAAACCCTCAAGTGGCGCGCACTCCTTGCCATATTGATGCTCAATGCCGGTTTGCTCAGCGAAGAGGCTATGAATGAAAGGAGATTTGCTGTGCGCAATCGGGTGACCAAAAACGGCAAAATTTTCCATGAGTTAGCCCTGACGAATAAGTTCACCGCTAATAACGTCGCGGATTTCAGAAGGATTCAGTCGCCCACCCGTTTCAGCATGCAAGACCGGGAACTGCGGACCAAATTGCTTAGCAACCTCTTCCGCATTACGACAAGGCGGTTCACCGGAAAGATTGGCGCTGGTCGAAACCAGAGGTTTACCAAAACCGCGACACAAAGCCTGTACGTCCGGATGATCGCTAACGCGAATAGCCAGTGAGTCAAAACGCCCGGTTAACCAACGCGGCGTATGTGGCGAGGCGGGCACCACATAGGTAACCGGGCCAGGCCAACTAGCAAACATACGCTCGCGCTGCAGCACCGAGAGTTCACGATCGGCGATATAAGGTTCCAGCTGCGCGTAATCGGCTGCAATCAAAATGAGTCCCTTCTCAACTGGACGCTGCTTGAGCGCCAAAAGTGCCATTACGGCCTCTTCGCTGTCGGGATCGCAGCCCAATCCAAATACGGCTTCGGTTGGATAGGCGATAACTTCCTGTTGCTGTAGCTTCTCAATGCAAAAATCGAGACTACCCGCTGAATACTGACTTGGCTTCATGATAATTATTCGTCCTGGACGATGGGCTTACCGCAGCGTTTGCTGGCGCAGAAGCGCTTCATGCCTTGTGCGGTTTTCTTCTCTATTAATAAAGGGAACTGGCAATGCGGGCAAACGCCTTCAACCGGCGCTGCGTTAAGGACAAACTGGCAATCTGGATAGCGATCGCAAGAGTAGAAGGTTTTGCCATAGCGCGAGCGCCGCTGTACCAGTTTACCGCTCTGACATTGCGGACAGGCGATAGCTGTTTCATCAGGCTTGTCGATGGTTTCGGTGTAATCACATTCCGGATAATGACTGCAACCCACGAACATGCCAAATCGCCCCTGACGCAGAACTTTATCTGCGCCACACTGAGGGCACGCATGGCCTTCCAGCACTTTAACGACGTGCCCATCTCCCTGACTTTTCAGCGGGCGAATGTAATCGCAGGTTGGATAATTTACACACCCCAGAAAAGGGCCGTGTTTGCCGGAACGTATAACTAATTCTGCCCCGCAAGCGGGGCAGGGATCGTGTTTAGGCACGGAGAATAGTGCTGATTTACTCATAATACCGGTTGCATCAATCGCAGATTATTAATGCAGCATACCTTCATTGACGTCGAATAACAGTTCTTCCATTTGCTGATAGGCGTTTTCACATCCTGGGATGTTAAACAGCACCATCAACACCACCCATTTGAGATCTTCAAGATCGAATTCGAGGGTATCAAGGGCCATTACACGTTCGATGACCATCTCGCGTGTTTCCATATTCAGCACCTGGACCTGTTCCAGGAACAAAATAAAACCGCGACATTCTGCATCTAAGCGCTGGTTTTCCTCTTCGGTATAGATTCGCATTGAGAGCGGATCGTTTGCCATGAGTACAGGCGCAACCAAGCCTTCCTGATAATCCGCTAACCGTTCAAGCCAATTCAACGCATTGTAGATATCTTCACGATGAAAACCGGCATCGGTTAAATCATCGGTCAATTTATCCTGATCAACGCGCATTTCAGCTTCGTTGTGGATATACGTCTCAAACAAGTACATAAGTACGTCGAACATGGCATGCCCTCCTCAATCGGACATAGCCGCCGGGTACAGCTGCGATCCATCCTGCTAACTCCAGCTCCAGCAGGTGAGCTGCGATAACTGGCACAGGTTGGCCGGCACGTTCAGCGACGACGTCAACAGGTGTAACCTCATCACCTACGTTAGCCAACACAGTTGCAAATGGCAATGGCACATCGTCACTGTGTTGTGAATATATTGTTTCTGAACTGCTATCAGGTAACCATTGCAGCGTTGAATGTAAATCTTCAAGGATATTGTTGGGATGCGCCACCAGCAGTGCGCCTTGCTGGATAAGCCAGTGCGTTCCTTCACTACCCGGATTGCCTAGCGCGCCGGGTAACGCATAAACGTTACGATTTTGTTCCAAAGCGTAGCGTGCCGTCACCAGCGAACCGCTTTTTAACGTGGCTTCAACCACCAACACGCCAAGACTTAAACCACTGATGATGCGATTACGGCGCGGAAAGTTAATCGCATGCGGTGCCGTATCAAGGGGGAATTCCGAGATCAGTGCGCCACCGCCAGTGATGATCTCGCGTGCTAACGCCTGATGACTTTTAGGGTAAATATGCTGCAGGCCGCTGCCTAACACTGCCACGGTTTTGCCCTGCACTTCTAACGCGGCCCGATGCGCCACGCCATCAATTCCGCGTGCCAGGCCGCTGGTGATGGTCAATCCACTCAACGCTAATTGCTGCGTAAACCAACTTCCCCATTGCTTACCATAATGCGTGCAATGACGACTGCCCACGACACCGAGCTGGGGCGTCTGCAAGATATCCAAACTTCCCGCGACATACAGCAATGAGGGACGTCGACTGATTTCCGCTAACGCCGAAGGATAGTGTTCATCGATACAGGCAACTAAATGATGCTGTTCATCCTCCAGCCACAGATGCGTTCGCTCTAACTGGCGCGGGCATAGCACCTTAAACTGTTGTCGCTGGGTTTCGTTTAATCCCTGATCCAGTAACAGATCGTCATCAACCTGAGCATTATTCTGCAATACCTCAGCTAAATGTCTGACAAGCCGACCGCTTAAGCCTTTCACATTTGCCAGCCTGAGCATCCATTCAATTCTCTCCATGCTGCACTCCCTGTCAGCCGCGCTATCATGCGGTGCAATGCTGTCAATCAGGCATCAAAAAGTCTACAATATGAGGCAGTAATCTTTTCTTTAACGCATACAGATCTGGATATTTATGTCAGTTTTGCAGGTATTACATTTCCCTGATGATCGCCTTCGCAAAATCGCTGCGCCGGTGGCAACCGTAAACGCAGACGTTCAGCGTATTGTCGACGACATGTTTGAAACCATGTACGCCGAAGAAGGCATTGGCTTAGCGGCAACTCAGGTCGATATTCATCAGCGCATCATTGTTATTGATGTCTCTGAAAACCGTGACGAGCGTTTGGTGCTGATCAATCCGGAACTGCTGGAAAAAAGCGGTGAAACCGGTATTGAAGAAGGCTGCCTTTCCATTCCTGAGCAACGTGCTTTTGTGCCGCGCGCAGAGTGGGTCAAAGTGCGTGCGCAGGATCGTGACGGCAAAAGCTTTGAGCTGGAAACCGACGGTCTGCTGGCGATTTGTATCCAGCATGAAATCGATCATCTCGATGGCAAACTTTTCATTGATTATCTGTCGCCACTGAAACGTCAGCGTATCAAACAGAAACTGGAAAAATTGGCCCGCCTAAACGCACGCGAAGATTAAGTGCTAATAGAAGGTTAAACTGTGTCTGCATCGCTCAAAATTATCTTTGCCGGTACACCTGACTTTGCAGCGCGTCATTTAGACGCGCTGCTTGCTTCTGAGCATCAGGTTGTTGGCGTCTTTACCCAGCCCGATCGTCCAGCCGGACGCGGTAATAAGCTTACGCCAAGCCCGGTCAAAGTCCTGGCACAGGCGCACGATATTCCCGTATTTCAGCCGAAATCCCTGAAGCCTGAAGAGAACCAGCATCTGGTTGCCGATCTGCAGGCCGATATCATGGTGGTGGTCGCTTATGGCTTGATCCTGCCGAAAGCCGTGCTGGCGATGCCGCGCCTGGGTTGCATCAATGTGCATGGTTCGCTGCTGCCACGCTGGCGCGGTGCTGCACCCATCCAGCGCTCTCTCTGGGCCGGCGATACCGAAACCGGTGTCACCATTATGCAGATGGATGTTGGCCTCGATACCGGCGATATGCTGCATAAACTCTCCTGCCCGATTACGGCTGAAGACACCAGCGCGTCGCTGTATGAGAAGCTGGCGCAACTCGGTCCGCAAGGCATGCTGTTAACGCTGGATCTGCTGGCAAGCGGTAATGCCAGGCCAGAAGTTCAGGATGAAGCGCTGGTCTCTTATGCCGAGAAACTGAGTAAAGAAGAGGCGCGTCTCGATTGGTCACTATCAGCAGCGCAGTTGGAACGTTGTATTCGTGCCTTCAATCCATGGCCAATGAGCTATTTCATGATTGAAGAGCAACCGGTAAAAGTCTGGCAGGCATCGGTTTTGCCGCATCAGAACAAGCAACCCGGTGAAATCGTCCATGCTGATAAACAAGGCATTCAGATCGCAACGGCCGATGGTGTGCTGAATCTGGTATCGCTGCAACCTGCCGGTAAAAAAGCCATGTCCGCTCAGGACCTGCTCAATTCGCGCCGCGAATGGTTCGTACCTGGAACCGTTCTGGCCTGATCCTCCAAGCCCGGTTTGACCGGGCTTTTTGTTTGATGAAATAACATGAAAAAAGCTACCAACTTGCGCAGCCTGGCCGCGCAACTCATTGAACGCGTTGTGGACAAAGGCGAATCGCTAAGTGCCATTTTGCCGGGCGCGCAAAAGACCCTATCCGATAAAGATGGCGCGCTGCTGCAAGAACTCTGTTTTGGCGTGATGCGCACGCTGCCGCAGCTGGAAGCCTTAATCGGCAAACTGATGGAACGCACCTTAACCGGTAAGCAGCGAGTGTTGCATTATCTGTTGATGGTTGGCCTTTATCAGCTGCTTTATACCCGCGTGCCGGCCCATGCGGCGCTGGCAGAAACCGTGGCGGGTGCTGAAGTCCTGAAGCGCACGGCTTTGAAAGGCCTGTTAAACGGCGTGTTGCGCCAGTTCCTGCGCCAGCAAGAAGCGCTGTTAGCCGAAGTCGATCAGGGCTCGCAACGTTACTGGCATCCAGGCTGGTTGCTGAAGCGTCTGCAAGCTGCATGGCCAGAACAGTGGCAACAGATTGTTGAAGCTAACAATCAGCGACCGCCGATGTGGCTGCGCGTTAATCGCCAGCATCACAATCGTGATGCCTGGCTGGCGCTATTGCAGGCAGAAGAGAAAGTTGCTTTTCCTGGCGATGCACAAGATGCATTGCGTCTGGAATCACCCGCTCCAGTCAGCCAGCTGCCGGGTTTCGATCAAGGTTGGGTGACGGTGCAGGATCTTTCAGCACAACGTTGCGCACTGCTGCTTGAGCCAAAAGAGGGTGAATCTATTCTCGATCTCTGTGCTGCTCCGGGTGGTAAAACTACGCATATCCTCGAAATCGCGCCGCAGGCCATAGTTTTAGCCGTCGATGTTGACCCGCAACGCCTGCTCCGTGTGCATGAGAACTTACAGCGCCTGGGTATGCAGGCTGAAGTGCGTCAGGGCGATGGACGCACACCGGCAGATTGGTGTGGCGATATGCAGTTCGATCGCATCCTGCTCGATGCGCCCTGCTCTGCCACGGGCGTTATTCGCCGCCATCCAGACATCAAGTGGCTACGTCGCGATCGTGATATTCCCGAGCTGGCGAACCTGCAGCGTGAAATTCTTGAGGCCGTCTGGCCGCGTTTGAAATCTGGCGGCACGATGATTTATGCCACCTGCTCAATATTGCCGGAAGAGAACCACAATCAAATCAGCGCCTTTTTGGCAGCGCACAGCGACGCCGTGGCCGAGACGTTGCCACAGGGCCAAGCCAATGGCTGGCAGGTTTTCCCGACCATCGATGGCGGCGACGGCTTCTTCTACGCTAAGCTGATGAAAAAATAGTGCTGCGCACGCTGACAAGAGCATCTAAGCCATGAAAATCATTATCCTCGGCGCCGGCCAGGTCGGCGGAACCCTGGCAGAAAATCTGGTCGGGGAAAATAACGATATTACCGTCGTCGACAGCGATGCGACGCGTTTACGCGTGTTGCAGGACAAATTTGATCTGCGCGTAGTGCATGGTCACGGATCCCATCCGCGTATTTTGCGTGAAGCCGGTGCTGAAGATGCTGATATGTTGGTGGCGGTAACCAACTCCGATGAAACCAACATGGTGGCTTGTCAGATTGCGTATTCCCTTTTCAATACGCCCAATCGCATCGCGCGTATTCGCGCCGCTGAATATTTACGCGATGCTGAGAAGCTGTTTGTACCTGAAGCCGTACCAATTGATCATCTGATCTCTCCTGAGCAGTTGGTGATCGACAATATCTACCGCCTGATTCAGTATCCTGGCGCACTTCAGGTGGTGAATTTTGCCGAAGGCAAAGTGAGCCTCGCAGTGGTTAAAGCCTATTATGGCGGTCCGCTGGTCGGAAATCCTTTGTCGATCATGCGTGAACATATGCCGCATATTGATACGCGAGTCGCCGCGATTTTTCGTCAGGATCGTCCAATTCGTCCTCAGGGTTCTACGATCGTGGAAGCCGGGGATGAAGTGTTCTTTATTGCCGCGAGCCAGCATATTCGCGCGGTGATGAGTGAAATGCAGCGTCTTGAAAAACCGTATAAGCGCATCATGTTGGTTGGCGGCGGCAATATCGGCTTTGGATTGGCGCAGCGCCTGGAAAAACAGTACAGCGTGAAGTTGATTGAACGTAATCAACAGCGCGCGGCAGAACTAGCAGAACGTTTGCACGATACCATCGTGTTTTACGGTGACGCCTCGGATCAGGAATTGCTGGCCGAAGAGCATGTCGATCAGGTGGATCTCTTTATCGCGGTCACCAACGATGATGAAGCCAATATCATGTCGGCCATGCTGGCCAAGAAAATGGGCGCGAAAAAAGTGATGGTGCTGATCCAGCGCCGCGCCTACGTCGATCTTGTTCAAGGTAGTGTGATCGACATTGCGATCTCGCCACAACAAGCCACAATCTCGGCGCTGCTGAGCCACGTTCGTAAAGCCGATATTGTAGGCGTTTCCTCACTGCGTCGCGGTATTGCAGAAGCGATCGAAGCTATCGCACACGGCGATGAAACCACCTCACGCGTGGTTGGGCGTTTGATAGAAGATATTAAGCTGCCGCCGGGAACCATTATTGGTGCGGTGGTGCGCGGTGATGAAGTGATCATCGCCAATGATAATGTGCGCGTCGAACAAGGCGATCACGTAATTATGTTCCTGACGGATAAGAAGTTTGTGCCCGATGTTGAGCGTCTGTTCCAGCCAAGTCCATTCTTCCTGTAAAAGCTGCAGGCGAAAGCCCGCCGTGAAAATTTTGCTTAATCCATTGTTCTAATGGCAATTGCACAAAGGTTTGTTAGACTTTAGCCATTGGCCAAGGCAAGGAGATAACAATGAGTTTATTCAAAGAGTTTCGTGATTTTGCAATGCGTGGGAACGTGGTTGATCTGGCGGTCGGTGTCATCATCGGTGCCGCTTTTGGTAAGATTGTTTCTTCACTGGTCGCCAATATCATCATGCCGCCACTCGGCTTGCTGATTGGTGGCGTCGATTTCAAACAGTTCAAATGGATATTAAAGCCGGCAGAAGGTGATATTCCTGCTGTAGTAATGGAGTACGGTAACTTTATTCAGACCGTGTTCGATTTCGTTATTGTTGCCTTTGCGATCTTCCTGGCAATTAAAGTAATGAACAAGCTGTATCAGAAAAAAGAAGTTGAGAAAGCGGCACCTAAGCCGACCAATGAAGAGTTACTGCTCACTGAAATCCGTGACCTGTTAAAGCAACAAAATCACGATAAATTATGATGAAAAAGCCGCCCAAATAAGGCGGCTTTTTTGTCTTTAAAGAAGAAGGCCAGTGATAAACTTTTCTGCTTATCACTGGCCTCCCAGTTACGTCCTTTGCCATGTTTGTCTTTACGTTGATAACTGCCTTTTCCTTTCTGATTCTTCTCAACGCGCTGCCTAAACAGTGGATCATGTAATAATGCTTCAAGTGCATTATCGTTGATTTTACCTTTTTGGTGCTGATAGCGAGTCATCTCGTCCTCCGGTTATTAACGGCGCAACTATATTACTTCCAGCGCAAAATTCAATCCTTGCTACAACAAATTTCAGGCTGCGGCTCTTCACCTTTTTCCAGAGCTTCAAGTATTGAACAACAGGCGCTGCTATGTACGTCGCCGCAGCAGGTTTCAGCCAAACGGTGCAATGAACGCTGGATCGTCTGTAGTTCAGCGATCATGCCATTCACTTCATCCAATCGTTTCGCCACAATGGCTTTGGATTCCTGGCAAGTATGATGTTCAGGATCGATGCGGATCGACAATAATCCACGAATTGACTCTAAGCTGAAGCCAAGTTGGCGACCATAGCGAATAAAACGCAGCCGCTGTAAATCATCGTGGCTATAAAGGCGAAAGCCGCCCTCAGTCCGTACTTCATGATTCATCATCTGCTGTTTTTCATAAAAGCGGATGGTGTCTGGCGTCACATCCGCCATTTTTGCCAGCTGGCCAATCCGGTACATGCTATTTCTCCCGCTGAAAATGATGATGGATGGTATCGCTATAATCGCCGCGCAAAAATTCGGTACGGATTCCGGCTTGCTGGAGTTTTATTTCTAAAAGCGCTAAGCGTTTCGATAATTCTCGCGCCTTGCCATCGTCAGGATCCAGTTTGTGTAGCAGATCGTTTAGCGCCAATGCTTCACGACGCATTTCAAGTTCAGGAGGTAGGTAACCAGTGTTTTTCAACAGACGATATGCCGTACGCAATTCAACCGGCACCCCGCTGTCATCATCTAGTTGTAAAGGTGCACCTTCGCCGGGCAAATTACTCAGTTCACCCTTTTCCTGAGCTTCACGGATATGTTGCTCTACAAGTTGATCAATTAGCCACATAAGGTATTCCTGATGGGTGTATCAGCCATCAGCATAGCGAAAGGGGAGTAAATGGAAAGGAATTACGGACAATAAAAAACCCGCCGAAGCGGGTTTTCTACGATACTGCAAATTACTCTGCAGTAGCTTCTGCTTGAGCTTCTGGACGATCAACCAGCTCGATGTAAGCCATCGGAGCGTTGTCACCAGCACGGAAGCCACACTTCAAAATGCGAGTGTAACCACCGGCACGGCTCGCGAAACGCGGGCCCAGCTCGTTAAACAGTTTTGCCACGATCTCGTTATCACGAGTGCGGGCGAATGCCAGACGACGATTAGCTACGCTGTCGGTCTTGGCAAGAGTAATCAGCGGCTCAACTACGCGGCGCAGCTCTTTGGCTTTCGGCAGAGTCGTCTTAATGATCTCATGACGAACCAGAGAACCAGCCATGTTGCGGAACATAGCCTGACGATGGCTGCTGTTGCGGTTCAGTTGACGACCACTCTTACGATGGCGCATGACCTTATCCTTCTCAGTGAAACCTTAACCTGTGATCGGGTTATTCATCAGCAATGCTTGCTGGTGGCCAGTTTTCCAGGCGCATGCCCAGTGACAAACCACGTGAAGCAAGCACATCTTTAATCTCGGTAAGAGATTTTTTACCCAGGTTAGGCGTTTTGAGCAGCTCAACCTCGGTACGCTGTACCAGATCACCGATGTAGTGGATAGCTTCTGCCTTGAGGCAGTTAGCAGAGCGGACAGTCAATTCCAGATCGTCAACAGGGCGCAGCAGGATCGGATCGAATTCTGGTTTCTCTTCTTTCACTTCCGGCTGACGTACATCACGTAAGTCAACGAAAGCTTCCAGTTGTTCTGCCAGGATGGTTGCCGCACGACGAATCGCCTCTTCAGGATCGATTGTGCCGTTGGTTTCCATTTCGATGACCAGCTTGTCCAGGTCGGTACGCTGTTCTACACGCGCTGCTTCAACATTGTAGGCAATACGGTCTACAGGGCTGTAGCAAGCGTCAACCAACAGACGGCCGATTGGGCGCTCATCTTCTTCCGAATGAATTCGGGCAGAAGCCGGCACATAACCACGACCACGCTGAACTTTGATACGCATGCTAATAGATGCGTTTTCATCGGTCAGGTGGCAGATCACATGCTGCGGCTTGACGATTTCAACATCACCGTCGTGGGTGATGTCGGCTGCAGTCACAGGGCCAATGCCAGATTTATTCAGAGTAAGGATGACTTCATCTTTACCTTGAACTCTTACCGCCAACCCTTTCAGGTTAAGCAGGATTTCCAGGATATCTTCCTGTACGCCCTCTTTGGTGGAGTACTCATGAAGCACACCATCAATCTCAACCTCGGTCACCGCGCAACCCGGCATGGAAGAAAGCAGAATACGGCGCAGTGCGTTACCAAGAGTATGGCCAAAGCCACGCTCTAACGGCTCAAGGGTCACCTTGGCGTGCGTCGAACTCACTTGCTCGATATCTACCAGGCGCGGTTTTAGAAACTCTGTCACAGAACCCTGCATTGTGTCCTCTCTTTGGTACTAAGCTTTACTTAGAGTAAAGCTCGACGATCAGGTGTTCGTTAATGTCCGCAGACAGATCAGTACGTTCAGGAATACGCTTGAACACACCTTCCATCTTAGTAGCATCAACTTCCAGCCAGGTTGGCTTTTCACGCTGCTCAGCCAGCTCCAGAGCGGCCTTCACGCGAGATTGCTGTTTGGCTTTCTCACGGATGCTTACGACATCATTCGGAGATACCTGATAAGAAGCGATGTTAACAACGCGACCGTTCACCAGGATAGATTTATGGCTAACCAGCTGACGTGCTTCTGCACGAGTGGCGCCAAAGCCCATACGGTAAACAACGTTATCCAGACGACCTTCCAGCAGGGCCAGCAGGTTTTCACCTGTGTTGCCTTTCAGACGTGCTGCTTCTTTATAGTAGTTGCGGAACTGACGCTCCAGCACGCCGTACATACGACGAACTTTCTGCTTTTCACGCAACTGGCCGCCGTAGTCAGACAGACGCGGTTTACGCGCACCATGCTGACCAGGTGGTTGTTCAATTTTGCACTTGGTATCGATCGCGCGAACGCCAGACTTAAGGAATAAGTCGGTACCCTCACGACGGCTCAGCTTGAGCTTAGGACCCAAATATCTTGCCATTTTCTTTCTCCAACTAACCTAAAAACGGGCGATTAAACGCGACGTTTTTTCGGCGGACGACAACCGTTGTGAGGGATTGGAGTCACATCAGTAATATTAGTGATGCGGAAACCAGCAGCGTTCAGAGCACGAATTGTTGATTCGCGACCTGGACCCGGACCCTTAACCATAACTTCCAGATTCTTAATACCGTAATCTTTCACTGCTTCTGCACAGCGCTCTGCAGCTACCTGAGCAGCAAACGGAGTAGATTTACGTGAACCGCGGAAACCGGAACCACCGGCGGTTGCCCAACCCAGTGCGTTACCCTGACGATCAGTAATGGTAACGATGGTGTTGTTAAAAGATGCATGGACATGAGCCACGCCATCTGAGACTTGTTTTCTTACACGCTTACGTGCACGAACTGGTGCCTTTGCCATTATTTACTCACCCCGATTATTTCTTGATCGGTTTACGCGGACCCTTACGGGTACGTGCATTGGTCTTAGTACGCTGACCGCGAACTGGCAGACCACGACGATGGCGTAAACCACGATAGCAACCAAGGTCCATCAGACGCTTGATGCTCAGGGTGATTTCACGGCGCAGATCACCTTCAACAACGAATTTACCAACTGCTTCACGCAGCTGTTCAATTTGTTCTTCAGACAGCTCTCTGATCTTAACATTTTCAGCAATACCCGTTGAAGCGCAGATGGCTTTAGAACGAGTTTTACCGATACCGAAAATCGAAGTTAATGCGATAACGGTATGTTTTTGATCAGGAATGTTAATGCCTGCTATACGGGCCACTATGCACTCCTATAATTAAACAAATGCGTCCCATGCTGAAAAGCCCGTTTTCAGGATACTCAAATGGTAACGCATCGACATACAAAAGATTGGCTGGCTAATCTAGCCAGCTCAACCCGACTTTGCAAGAAAAATATGTGACAATATCAGCCTTGGCGCTGTTTATGCTTTGGCTCGGCGCTGCAGATCACACGTACGACACCGTCGCGACGAATGATTTTGCAGTTACGACATAATTTCTTGACGGAAGCACGAACTTTCATTTTTACTCTCCGTAACTTCTCAAGCACCCGAATTAACGGCCGTAGCCCTTCAGGTTAGCTTTCTTCAATGCAGACTCGTACTGACTCGACATCATCAGAGTTTGCACTTGAGCCATAAAGTCCATGATGACGACCACTACGATGAGCAGCGATGTACCGCCAAAGTAGAATGGAACTTTCATAGCATCACGCATGAACTCCGGGATCAGGCAGATAAAAGTAATATACAGTGCGCCGATTAAGGTCAGACGTGTCATTACTTTATCGATGTACTTCGCCGTTTGCTCTCCCGGACGAATTCCCGGTACGAATGCACCAGACTTCTTCAGGTTATCTGCTGTTTCACGTGGGTTGAAGACCAACGCCGTGTAGAAGAAACAGAAGAAGATGATTGCAGTCGCATAGAGTAGCACATAAAGCGGCTGTCCTGGTTGCAAATACAGCGAAATTGTTGTCAGCCAGTTCCAACCGGTACCGCCCCCGAACCATGATGCTATGGTCGCCGGGAACAGAATAATGCTGGAAGCAAAAATAGCTGGGATTACGCCCGCCATGTTCACTTTCAACGGTAAATGTGTGCTCTGTGCAGCATATACACGACGACCTTGCTGACGTTTAGCGTAGTTGACCACAATGCGGCGCTGGCCACGCTCGACGAAAATAACAAAGAACGTCACTGCAAATACTAGAACTGCAACCAACAGCAACAGAAGGAAGTGCAGGTCACCTTGCCGCGCTTGCTCGATGGTATGGCCAATGGCCGGCGGGAGTCCCGCAACAATACCTGCGAAGATAATGATCGAGATACCGTTACCGATACCTCGTTCAGTAATCTGTTCGCCCAGCCACATCAGGAACATTGTCCCGGTAACCAGACTTACAACAGCGGTAAAGTAGAATGCAAAGCCTGGATTCATTACCAGTCCCTGCATTCCAGGCATATTCGGTAAACCGGTAGCAATACCGATCGACTGGAATACAGCCAGAACCAGTGTGCCGTAGCGAGTGTATTGGCTAATCTTACGACGACCAGCTTCACCCTCTTTCTTAATCTCAGCTAACGCTGGATGAACCACCGTCAGCAGCTGGATAATAATAGAGGCCGAAATATACGGCATAATACCCAGCGCGAAGATTGAGGCACGACTGAGAGCACCACCAGAGAACATGTTGAACATTTCAATGATGGTGCCACGCTGTTGCTCAAGCAGTTTGGCAAGTACAGTGGCATCGATACCGGGGATTGGAATAAAAGAGCCAATTCGGAAGACAATGAGTGCACCGATTACAAACAACAGTCTGCGCTTCAGTTCACCAAAGCCACCTTTGGCACTTTGAAAATCTAATCCCGGTTGCTTTGCCATCTGCTACTTATTCCTCGATTTTACCGCCAGCAGCTTCGATTGCAGCACGAGCACCTTTGGTGACACGCAGACCGCGAACCGTTACCGGTGCAGAAACTTCACCAGAAAGAATCACTTTCGCGAATTCAATCTGAACACCGATAATATTGGCCGCTTTCAGCGTATTCAGGTCAACAATACCGCCTTCAACTTTCGCCAGATCAGACAGACGAACTTCTGTCGTGATCATTGCTTTGCGAGAGGTGAAACCGAATTTCGGCAGACGACGGTACAGAGGCATCTGACCACCCTCGAAACCGCGACGTACGCCACCGCCAGAACGAGAGTTCTGACCTTTGTGACCACGACCACCAGTTTTACCGAGGCCAGAACCGATACCACGACCCAGACGCTTAGAAGCGTGTTTAGACCCTTCGGCCGGAGACAGAGTGTTTAAACGCATCTCTTACTCCTCCACTTTCAGCATGTAGGAAATCGCGTTAATCATACCGCGTACAGCAGGCGTATCTTCACGCTCAACGGTGTGATTGATGCGACGCAGACCCAAGCCAACCAGAGTCGCTTTGTGCTTAGGCAGGCGGCCGATTGAACTGCGGGTTTGTGTAATTTTAATTGTCTTAGCCATCGTGATTACCCCAGAATTTCTTCAACGGATTTACCACGCTTGGCAGCGACCATTTCCGGAGAATTCATATTGCCCAGGCCATCGATAGTTGCACGAACCACGTTAATCGGGTTGGTAGAACCATACGCTTTAGCCAGAACGTTATGTACTCCAGCAACTTCTAAAACGGCGCGCATTGCACCGCCGGCGATGATACCGGTACCTTCAGAAGCTGGCTGCATGAACACACGAGAACCTGTGTGAGCACCTTTAACAGGGTGCTGCAGGGTGCCGTGAGTCAGCGCGACGTTAATCATATTGCGACGGGCTTTCTCCATCGCTTTCTGGATCGCTGCTGGAACTTCACGCGCTTTACCGTAACCAAAACCAACGCGGCCGTTACCATCACCCACTACAGTCAGTGCGGTGAAGGAGAAAATACGACCACCTTTTACAGTTTTAGATACACGGTTTACCGCGATCAGTTTTTCCTGCAGTTCGCCAGCTTGTTTCTCGATGTTTGACATCTTAGACCTCTACCTTAGAACTGAAGGCCAGCTTCACGGGCAGCATCTGCCAGTGCCTGGACACGACCATGATATTGGAACCCGGAACGGTCGAAAGAGACATTGGTAATGCCTTTCTCAACAGCGCGCTCAGCCAGAGCTTTACCTACAGCTGCAGCGGCGTCTTTGTTACCGGTATACTTCAGTTGTTCGGCAATAGCTTTTTCTACAGTAGAAGCAGCAACCAGAACTTCGGAACCGTTCGGGGCGATCACCTGTGCGTAAATATGACGCGGGGTACGATGTACCACCAGGCGAGTAGCACCCAGCTCTTTGAGCTTGCGACGTGCACGGGTCGCACGACGGATACGAGCAGATTTCTTATCCATAGTGTTACCTTACTTCTTCTTAGCCTCTTTGGTACGCACGACTTCGTCGGCGTAACGAACACCCTTGCCTTTATAAGGCTCAGGACGACGGTAGGCGCGCAGATCAGCTGCAACCTGACCAATCAGCTGTTTATCAGCGCCTTTCAGCACGATCTCAGTCTGAGTTGGACATTCAGCAGTGATGCCGGCCGGCAGTGCATGGTCAACAGGGTGAGAGAAGCCCAGGGCCAAGCTCACAGAGTTGCCTTTAACAGCTGCACGATAACCAACACCAACCAGTTGCAGCTTCTTGGTGAAGCCTTCGGTAACACCGATAACCATGCCGTTCAGCAGCGCACGAGCAGTACCTGCTTGTGCCCAACCATCCGCAAAACCTTCGCGTGGAGCGAAAGTCAGGGCGTTGTCTGCATGCTTAACTTCTACAGCACTGTTGATAGTACGAGTCAGCTCGCCGTTTTTGCCTTTGATCGAAACTTCCTGACCGCTGAGTTTTACCTCTACGCCCGCAGGAACAACGACAGGTGCTTTTGCAACACGAGACATTTTATTCCTCCGATTACGCTACGTAGCAGATAATTTCGCCACCAAGACCAGCTTGGCGCGCTGCACGATCAGTCATGACACCTTTAGAGGTAGAGATTACAGCGATGCCCAGACCAGCCATTACTTTTGGCAGCTCATCTTTTTTCTTATAGATGCGCAGACCTGGACGACTAACACGCTGAATGCTCTCTACCACAGCCTTGCCCTGGAAATACTTTAAAGTAACTTCCAGCTCAGACTTGATATCGCCTTCGATTTTAAAATCTTCAATATAGCCTTCTTCCTTCAGCACGTTGGCAATTGCCACTTTCAGCTTGGAGGAAGGCATAGAGACCGCAACTTTGTTCGCGGCCTGACCGTTACGGATACGGGTCAGCATATCCGCGATCGGATCTTGCATGCTCATCTGTGTTACTCCCGTGATTCAAATGGTGACAATTACCAGCTAGCCTTTTTAAGACCCGGGATTTCACCGCGCATTGCGGCTTCACGGACCTTGATACGGCTCAACCCAAACTTCCGCAAGAAACCGTGCGGACGACCTGTCTGACGGCAGCGGTTACGCTGACGGGAAGGGCTGGAATCACGCGGCAGACTCTGCAGCTTGAGAACGGCATCCCAACGATCTTCGTCGGATGCGTTCACATCAGAAATGATCGCTTTCAGTTCTACGCGCTTGGCGAAGAACTTGTCTGCTAATTTCACACGCTTAACTTCGCGTGCTTTCATCGATTGCTTAGCCATTAAGTAACCCTACCTTACTTGCGGAATGGGAATTCAAAGGCAGCCAGCAGAGCACGGCCTTCATCATCAGATTTCGCAGTAGTGGTAATGGTAATATCCAAACCACGAACGCGATCGACTTTGTCATAATCGATTTCTGGGAAGATGATCTGCTCACGAACGCCCATGCTGTAGTTACCACGACCGTCGAACGACTTCGCAGATAAACCGCGGAAGTCACGAATACGTGGTACAGCAATAGTGATCAGACGCTCAAAGAACTCCCACATACGCTCACCGCGCAGAGTTACTTTACAGCCGATCGGATAGCCCTGACGGATTTTGAAGCCTGCAACTGATTTGCGTGCTTTGGTGATCAGCGGTTTTTGACCGGAGATTGCTGCCAGGTCAGCTGCTGCGTTATCCAGCAGTTTCTTGTCAGCGATCGCTTCACCAACACCCATGTTCAGGGTGATCTTCTCGACCCGAGGGACTTGCATGACAGAATTGTAGCCGAACTCTGTCATGAGTTTCTGGACTACTTCGTCTTTGTAGTAATCATGCAGTTTCGCCATCGTACTACTCCAAATTACTTGATAGTTTCGCTATTAGACTTGAAGAAACGGACTTTTTTGCCGTCTTCGAATCTAAAGCCTACACGGTCAGCCTTGCCGGTTGCCGCATTGAAGAGTGCAACGTTGGAAGCTTGAATAGCCGCTTCTTTCTCAACGATGCCACCTGGTTGGTTCAGGGCCGGAACCGGCTTCTGATGTTTCTTAACCAGGTTGATACCTTCAACGATGACTTTACCAGAAGTCAGGACGTTCTTTACTTTACCGCGTTTACCTTTGTCTTTGCCGGTAAGCACGATAACTTCGTCGTTACGACGGATTTTCGCTGCCATTGCTCGCTCCTTAGAGTACTTCTGGTGCCAGAGAGATAATTTTCATGAACTTTTCAGTACGAAGTTCACGAGTTACCGGCCCAAAAATACGCGTACCGATAGGTTGCTCGCTGTTATTGTTTAAAATAACGCATGCATTACCATCGAAGCGAATGACAGAACCGTCCGGGCGACGAACACCCTTCCTGGTGCGCACCACTACCGCTTTCAGGACATCACCTTTTTTCACCTTGCCACGAGGAATTGCTTCCTTGATGGTCACTTTGATGATATCGCCGACGCCTGCGTAGCGACGGTGCGAGCCACCCAGAACCTTGATACACATTACGCGACGTGCACCGGAGTTGTCGGCGACGTTCAGCATAGTCTGTTCTTGGATCATTTTAGTGCTCCGCTAATGTCAACTACTACTTCGGGACCCAAACCTCAGGTCGTTAAAAAGCCCCATAATTGAGGGCGCGGCATTATAACACCGGTTCTCGCACATGGGTAGAAAAAATGAACGGCTCAGACGAGCCGTTCATTTTATTTTTTAGAGGAAACGGATTCTATTACAGAACCGCTTTCTCTACAACGCGAACCAGCGTCCAAGACTTAGTCTTAGACAGCGGACGAGTTTCGCGGATTTCTACCACGTCACCAATACCGCATTCGTTGTTCTCGTCATGGATGTGCAGCTTAGTCGTACGCTTGATGAATTTACCGTAGATCGGGTGTTTCACTACACGTTCGATAGCAACAACTGCAGATTTCTGCATTTTGTCACTAATAACACGACCCTGCAGAGTACGGATTTTATCGGTCATTACGCCGCCTTCTCAGTCAGTAAAGTCTTAACACGTGCAACATTACGGCGCACTTCTTTCAGCAGATGGGTTTGCTGAAGTTGGCCGGATGCTGCTTGCATGCGCAGGTTAAACTGCTCACGCAGCAGGTTAAGTAGCTCAGTGTTCAGCTCTTCAACGCTTTTTTCACGCAGCTCATTTGCTTTCATTACATCACCGTCTTAGTAACAAAGGTGGTTTTGATAGGCAGTTTTGCTGCTGCCAGCTTGAAGGCTTCACGGGCCAGCTCTTCCGGAACGCCGTCCATTTCATACAGGACTTTACCCGGTTGAATGAGGGCAACCCAATACTCCACGTTGCCCTTACCTTTACCCATACGCACTTCCAGCGGCTTCTCGGTAATTGGTTTGTCCGGGAATACACGGATCCAAATTTTACCTTGACGCTTAACTGCACGGGTCATAGCACGACGTGCTGCTTCGATCTGACGAGCAGTCAGACGACCACGGCCAACAGCTTTCAGACCGAAAGTACCGAAGCTGACATCCGTACCTTGCGCCAGACCACGGTTGCGGCCTTTGTGCACTTTACGGAATTTCGTACGCTTTGGTTGTAACATCAGCGACTCTCCTTACTTACGGCCTTTACGCTGCTGCTTTTTAGGTTGAGCAGCCGGTTCCGGTTGTTCAACAGCAGCCATACCACCCAGGATCTCGCCTTTGAAGATCCATACCTTAACGCCGATTACACCATAAGTGGTGTGCGCTTCAGAGGTGTTGTAGTCAATGTCTGCACGCAGTGTGTGCAACGGTACGCGACCTTCACGGTACCATTCGGTACGTGCGATCTCGGCACCGCCCAAACGGCCGCTGACTTCGACTTTAATACCCTTCGCGCCCAGACGCATTGCGTTCTGTACAGCACGCTTCATAGCACGACGGAACATCACACGACGCTCCAGCTGTGAAGTGATGCTATCAGCAACCAATTTAGCGTCCAGTTCCGGCTTACGGACTTCGGCGATGTTGATCTGTGCAGGAACGCCAGCGATTTTCGCGACGACCGTACGCAGTTTTTCTACGTCTTCACCTTTCTTACCGATAACGATACCCGGGCGAGCAGTGTGAATAGTCACACGGATGCTCTTAGCCGGACGCTCGATAACGATACGAGATACAGACGCTTTAGACAGTTCCTTAGTCAGGAACTGACGGACTTTAAAATCGCTGTCCAGGTTGTCAGCGAATTCTTTGGTGTTCGCAAACCAGGTAGAGTTCCATGGTTTTACAATACCCAGGCGAATACCATTAGGATGTACTTTCTGACCCATTGCTAGTCTCCAGAGTCTCAGCGATCGGACACAACCACAGTAATGTGGCTGGTGCGCTTCAGGATGCGATCTGCACGACCTTTCGCACGCGGCATAATGCGCTTCATGCTTGGGCCTTCGTCTACGAAGATTTTCGCGACTTTCAGATCGTCGATATCAGCGCCATCGTTGTGTTCGGCGTTCGCAATGGCAGATTCCAGGACTTTCTTAACCAACACAGCAGCTTTCTTGTTGGTGTAGGTCAGAATATCCAGAGCCTGCGACACTTTCTTACCGCGAATCAGGTCTGCCACCAGGCGAACCTTCTGAGCAGAAGAACGAGCATGGCGATGTTGAGCAATAGTTTCCATCTCTTCCTCCTACTTATTTCTTCTTGGCTTTCTTATCTGCAGCATGGCCGCGATAAGTACGTGTCGGTGCAAATTCACCCAGTTTGTGGCCGACCATTTCGTCGGAAACAAAGACAGGAACGTGCTGACGACCATTATGGACAGCGATGGTCAAACCGATCATGTTAGGGAAGATCGTTGAACGACGGGACCAAGTGCGCAGGGGCTTCTTGTCACCGCTTTCCACCGCTTTCTCTACCTTCTTCAGCAAGTGCAGGTCAATAAAAGGACCTTTCTTGAGAGAACGTGGCATGGCTTATCCTCTAAAATTATTTGCTACGGCGACGTACGATAAATTTATCAGTACGCTTGTTGCTACGGGTCTTCTTACCTTTGGTCTGAACGCCCCACGGAGTTACCGGGTGCTTACCAAAGTTACGACCTTCACCACCACCGTGCGGGTGATCGACTGGGTTCATCGCAGTACCGCGAACGGTAGGACGAACACCACGCCAACGGGTTGCACCAGCTTTACCCAGTACGCGCAGCATGTGCTCAGAGTTGCCGACTTCGCCGAGAGTTGCACGACATTCGGATTCAACTTTGCGCATTTCGCCTGAACGCAGACGCAGGGTAACGTAGGAACCTTCACGCGCAACGATCTGCACGTAAGTACCAGCTGAGCGAGCAATCTGACCGCCTTTGCCTGGTTTCATTTCTACGTTATGAACGGTAGAACCCACCGGGATGTTACGCATCGGCAGTGTGTTACCTGCTTTAATCGCAGCATCAACGCCAGATTGAATCTGATCGCCGGCTTTCAGGCCTTTAGGGGCCAGGATGTAACGGCGCTCGCCATCTTTGTACAGAACCAGTGCGATGTTCGCAGAACGGTTCGGATCGTACTCAAGACGCTCAACAACTGCTGGAATACCATCTTTGTTGCGTTTGAAGTCAACAATACGGTAAGCCTGCTTGTGACCACCACCGATATGACGGGTAGTGATACGACCATTGTTGTTACGACCACCGGATTTGCTGTTTTTTTCTACCAGCGGGGCAAATGGTTTGCCCTTGTGCAGCTCTGGGTTCACCACTTTAACTACGTGACGACGACCCGGAGATGTCGGTTTACATTTAACAACTGCCATTGTCTTTCTCCTCCGACTTACTCAGCGCCGCCGACGAAGTCCAGATTCTGGCCTTCCTTCAGGGTGACGTAAGCTTTTTTCCAGTCGCTACGACGACCGATACGCTGTCCGTGACGCTTAACTTTCCCTTTAACTACCAGGGTGTTTACGTCTTTAACTTCCACTTCGAACAGCTTCTCAACAGCAGCAACGATCTCTGCTTTGGTCGCGTCTTTAGCAACTTTGAGAACGATGGTATTGGTTTTTTCCATCGCAGTAGATGCTTTTTCTGATACGTGCGGTGCACGCACTACTTTCAGCAGACGTTCTTCACGGATCATGCCAGCATCTCCTCAACTTGCTTAACTGCTTCCGCAGTCATAACGACTTTGTCGAAGGCGATCAGGCTAACTGGGTCGATGCCCGCTGCATCACGCACGTCAACCTTGTACAGGTTACGCGCAGCCAGGAACAGATTCTCATCCAGTTCACCGGTGATGATCAGCACATCTTGCAGCGCCATGTCTTTCAGTTTCTGTACCAGCAGCTTAGTTTTAGGCGCTTCTACAGAGAACGTCTCGACAACGATCAGACGGTCCTGACGTACCAGCTCGGACAGGATGCTTTTCAGCGCGCCGCGGTACATCTTTTTGTTAACTTTTTGACTGTGGTCCTGTGGACGTGCAGCGAAGGTCACGCCACCTGAACGCCAGATTGGGCTCTTTACAGAACCTGCACGCGCACGGCCGGTACCTTTCTGGCGCCAAGGCTTTTTGCCTGAACCAGTAACTTCAGCACGAGTCTTCTGCGCACGAGTACCCTGACGAGCACCAGCGGCATAAGCAACAACAACCTGGTGAACCAGCGCTTCGTTGAAATCACGACCGAAGGTAGTTTCGGAAACAGTCAGCGCGCTCTGCGCGTCTTTCAGTACTAATTCCATTGCTATCCCCTTACGCCTTCACAGCTGGTTTAACAATCAGATCGCACCCAGTTGCACCCGGGACGCCACCTTTGACCAGCAGCAGGTTGCGCTCAGCGTCAACACGTACTACTTCCAGGCTCTGAACGGTTACGCGCTCATTACCCAGCTGACCAGCCATTTTCTTGCCTTTGAACACTTTGCCCGGAGTCTGGTTCTGACCGATAGAACCCGGAACGCGGTGTGACAAGGAGTTACCGTGTGTAGCGTCCTGGGTACGGAAGTTCCAGCGCTTAACGGTACCTGCGAAACCTTTACCTTTAGAGGTACCGGTAACGTCTACTTTTTTAACGTCAGCGAAGATTTCAACACTGATGCTCTGGCCAACAGAGAAATCTTCACCTTCGGTGCGGAATTCCCACAGACCACGGCCAGCGTCAACGCCAGCTTTAGCAAAATGACCTGCTTCAGGCTTGCTCACACGGCTTGCTTTTTTAGCACCGGTGGTAACCTGAATAGCTTGGTAACCATCGTTGTCCAGGCCTTTGACCTGAGTAACGCGGTTTGCTTCAACTTCGATAACGGTTACTGGGATTGAAACGCCATCTTCAGTGAAGATGCGGGTCATACCCACTTTTTTACCGACTAAACCAATCATTGTATCAACCTCTCAATCGCTCGATGACCTGATTAACCCAGGCTGATCTGCACGTCAACACCGGCAGCCAGGTCCAGACGCATCAGAGCATCAACGGTTTTTTCAGTTGGCTCAACGATGTCTACCAGACGCTTGTGAGTGCGGATTTCGTACTGATCACGCGCGTCTTTGTTAACGTGCGGAGAGATCAGAACGGTAAAACGCTCTTTGCGGGTTGGCAGCGGGATCGGACCACGTACCTGCGCACCAGTGCGCTTGGCAGTCTCAACGATTTCCGCGGTTGATTGATCGATCAGGCGATGATCAAACGCTTTAAGACGGATACGGATTCTTTGGTTCGACATGAGACCAAGGCTCCAAACATTTTATAAACGAAAAGAATTACTACCCGCATCCATTACGATTGATGGAGGAGTGTAATCGTTCAGCATATAACTCCCCAATTGGGAGTATTGTTAGGCGATACATAGACAGCTATCCCCTGCGATTCTGCTCGAATCGCGCCACACCAATATCGGCAGGCCCGCGCATTATACGTAAATCAGTTCAGGAAGCAACCCGTGTTGTGTTTTTAACCACATCAATCTGGCTTCAAAGCAAAAAAACCCGCGGCAATCGTTTTGACTGGCGCGGGCTTGCGTGACATTGCTTGTTGGGCATAAGGCTAATGTTCGTTCTGATCTTTTAATTGGGACTGAAGATAATTTTGCAGACCGAGTTTGTTCACCAGATCGAGTTCCGTTTCCAGCCAATCTATGTGCCCTTCCTCTTCCGTAAGGATCTCAATCATCATGTCTCTGCTGACGTAGTCATGAACCTTGTCGGCATAGGCTATCGCTTCACGCAAATCCTTTGCGCCTTCCAGTTCTAATGCCAGGTCAGATTGCAGCATTTCCGGCACGTCTTCACCGATGCGTAATCGACCGAGATCTTGCAGGTTAGGAATCCCTTCGAGAAAAAGAATGCGTTCGATGTACTTATCCGCATGTTTCATTTCATCGATCGACTCATGATACTCAACGTCATTGAGCCGGGTCAGACCCCAATTTTTGAACATACGCGCATGAAGGAAGTACTGATTAATCGCAACCAGTTCATTCCCCAGCAATTTGTTGAGATGAAATATGATTTTACCGTCGCCCTTCATTTTGCTTCCTCCGCTTCCAACTAAATAGAGCGTAGATGCGGATGAAAGGAAGTCAAAAAAACGCGACAGTTATTGTGGGTATTGTGAAGTGCAGGATTTATCTGTCAGGCTATCTCTTTATAGAGCGGCACGTTTTGCAGCTCATCTTCCATAATTTCCCGTGCAAAGCGCACGCACTTCCCACATTGCTTGCCAATGGGAACCAGCTGGCGCAATTGTTGAATCGATTTGGGTTGATAGCGGCGAACCACTTCGCGGAGAGTTTTATCACTCACGGCATTACACAAGCAGACGTACATTTACTGCGGGCTCCCGTACAATTTATGATCAAATTGTAAATGAGAATGGTTTTTATTTCAAACGCAGCTTTTATGTGGGATTAATCGAAACGGCAGAATTCAGACATAAAAAAAGAGCACCGAAGTGCTCTTTATTGTGCTGCGGTGGCTACCTTAGCAGCCACCGACATTAACGCAATTAAGCGATAATTGTAGCAACAACACCCGCACCAACGGTACGGCCGCCTTCACGGATAGCGAAGCGCAAGCCTTCATCCATCGCGATTGGGTGGATCAGCTCAACGGTCATCTGAACGTTGTCGCCTGGCATTACCATCTCTACGCCTTCTGGCAGCTCAACGTTGCCGGTCACGTCAGTTGTACGGAAGTAGAACTGTGGACGATAGCCTTTGAAGAACGGAGTATGACGGCCGCCTTCATCTTTAGACAGAACGTAAACTTCTGAAGTGAACTTGGTATGCGGCTTGATTGACGCCGGCTTAGCCAGAACCTGG
>NZ_JACAPA010000006.1:154192-154345 GCF_013385945.1 Pantoea sp. B9002 | reverse complement strand
AGGGAACTGCCAGGCATCAAATTAAAGTGTGCTGATATGGCTCAGTTGGTAGAGCGCACCCTTGGTAAGGGTGAGGTCCCCAGTTCGACTCTGGGTATCAGCACCAGTTTTAAAGCGTGAGTTCGGTAAATTACAGAATTTGCCTGGCGGCTT